>CAYQOD010000038.1:0-11215 GCA_964419065.1 uncultured Thermodesulfobacteriota bacterium
AGGCGATAACGATCAACATCCCCACTGAGGTCTACAACCGGCAAGAACCAGATGAGCACCGCATCCACCCTCATGAGAACGATATCCCCTATGAGTGGGCGAGAAAAGATGGCTGAGGGAAAGACCCTCCTTATAACCGGCGGCTGTGGATTTATCGGAAGCAACTTTATCCACTACATGGTGGGGAAATATCCGAACTATCGGATCATCAATCTGGACAAACTGACCTACTGCGGCAACCTGGACAACCTCTGTGAACTGGTTGACCATCCCCACTATACCTTCATAAAAGGGGATATCGCTGACAGAGCGAAGGTGCGGAAGATCCTCCACGAGGAACTGGTCGATGTCATCGTGAACTTCGCCGCCGAGTCTCACGTGGACAGGAGCATTGAAGACCCTGACATTTTTCTGAGGACCAACGTCCTCGGGACACAGATCCTCCTGGAGGGGGCTCGGGAGATGGAGATCCCCCTCTTCATACAGATATCCACCGACGAGGTCTATGGGTCCCTGGAACCTGAAGGTTTCTTTACCGAGTCTACTCCCCTGAATCCTAATAGCCCCTATGCCGCGAGCAAGGCCGCTGCCGATCTCATGGCCAGGGCCTACACCAAGACCTATGGTCTCGCAGTCATCATCACTCGCTGCTCCAACAACTACGGACCGTACCAATTTCCAGAAAAGCTGATCCCGCTGATGATCAGCAACGCCCTAGAAGATCGAGAGCTCCCGATCTACGGCGATGGGTTAAATGTCAGGGATTGGATCTACGTGCAGGATCACTGCCGGGCAATAGATCTCATCCTCCATCACGGCGTCAGCGGGGAGATCTACAATATCGGCGGAGACAGCGAGCGGACCAACCTCCAGGTCGTTCGGACCATTTTGGAGACCCTGGGTAAGCCGGAGTCCCTGATCTGCTTTGTCAAGGACCGGCCCGGACACGACCGCAGGTACGCCATGAACTTCTCCAAATTGAAGAGAGAGCTCGGTTGGCAACCTGAGGTGACCTTTGAAGAGGGGATTCAACAGACGATCACCTGGTACATCGACCATCACGACTGGTGGCAGCGGATCAAGACCGGAGAGTATCTGGAATACTACGAGCGGATGTATGGGAATCGATGATGAATAGATGAATATAGGTAACAGGATCAAGCAATAGAGTTTTGTGAGGACAAGAAGTGAAAATTATCATGCCAAGCATTAAGAGATATCTGGAAAAATCCCTACGGCGTAACAAGGGAAAATCATGACAATAAACCTCTTGACATTATTTGCAATTTGCTTATAGAGTGTAAAAATCTCTTAATCATGAGCAGATAGATTTTCTTCATCAGATTACAATTGTATCAGGATGAAGAAGGAAAGGATACGGGTGGGAAAAGGAATTTCCATCACCCGTATTAAAATTAAAACGGAGAGGAGGTGATAGCAAAAGACATGCTTCAGAACAACTTGAAAAGTAAGTTTAGACGACTATACGAAAGCCTCTCACGTTTTTTGCTGAAATTAACAGCCTGGCATGTTTAGGGAACCAAGGCCAGGATGGGGGATGAGGTAACCCTGCAAAGATATTTAAGCTGACAAGAGGCCGCTTTTTCTTGATCGGGGGGAGGGGCAGACATCGTTTCCTCAACAGGGTTGACGAGTAATCAGTGTAAATATAACATGCCGTCGGCAATGCTGAATTATCGTATGGTCAGGATGTTCGACTCAACTACCAAGGTGGAAACAGCATGTCCGGACTCCAAAATGATAAACCCCATTCTTCCACGGCGGTGGATGCAGTTATTCAGTGGCAACAGGCTTTATAGGTTTTCTGATATGGTAGGGGCAAAAGATTTCCTGTCGTTTTACGGTATGATAATGTCGTGGTGGACATATCCTAGCAGAGTGATCAAGAACGTTGAAGAGCCCACTATGTTTTTCGACAAACAGCAGGATGATACGGTGACTGAATTGGATGTTTATCAGAAGATGATGCTTGCTGATCTATTGACCTATCTACCCGATGATATCTTGGCAAAGGTTGACAGAGCCAGTATGTCGGTGGGACTGGAAACACGGGTGCCACTCCTCGATCACAGGGTGATCGAGTTCGCCTGGAAGATACCCACCTACATGAAGATTAAAGATGGGAGATGGAAACGAATATTAACCAATGTATTGTATCGTTATGTTCCGGAGAAGTTGGTCGAACGAGACAAGATGGGGTTCAGCGTTCCTATAGATACCTGGCTTAGGGGTCTTTTGAGAGATTGGGCTGAACAGCTGCTAAGCAAAGATCGGTTTGAGCAGGAGGGGTTTTTCGATCCTCAGGCGATTCGCGACATATGGATGACAGATCTCCTGAGGCAGAGAAGTCTGGGCTCTCTATTATGGCCTATCTTGATGTTTCAAGCGTGGCTGGATAGGTGGTTTAAGTGAGACAAAGGAGCATTCAGTCGCTGATGGTGAATCATGCTTGCCACCAGAGTCCCTTTGCACAACAGGAGACTAATACACGCAGCAGAACAAAAAAACAATTAAGAATCGCCTTTTTGATCCCCCATCTTAGGGGATGGGGGACGAAGCGAGTAGTTTCACGTCTAATAAGGGAGAAAACGGTTGTTTCTTATGATCGGAGGAAGATTGGTTTGTTAAATTGGCCATTTTAATTCAGGATGCAAACCTACGTCGGACGTTCGACCCAAAAGGAGAAAGACGGTGGAGGATCGCTACTCCCTAAAGCTCTGGGGACCGAAGGTGGCGAGGTTGTATAAAGGTCTAGGGTCAGCCCATTAAACTACCATCCTTATGGTTCAGATAGTAATGCCTCTTCAATGAATATCCACGTTAACCGGAAGGTCTTTAAAACTTGCAACAGCTAAAAAATGTGTTTATAATGTGAGAGATTTCGAATGCCAGTGCAATAATCCTGTGATAATTTTGCATGAAAGAAAATCAGATAAGTTAGATAGAAGGATGAAGGATCTAAAATCGGAGCGACTTAGGTATAGTAAATCCTTAAAGGAGTCTCTTAAAAAAGCGATTACATTACTTTCCTGCCTTGATGAAGTGGAGAAGGTGAGCCTGGTGGGTTCCTTTTCTCAGGGGCGAGCAGATCTCTTTACCGATCTCGACATTTTAGTGATAATGAGGACAAATCAGGGTATGCTGGAGCGGCTACGCACCCTGTATCCCATCCTTAATCTCCCTGTAGATTATGACCTTTTCTGCTACACACCTCATGAAATAGAAGCATGTAGGTCCAGGCCCTTTTTTAAGCGACTCATGTCCAGCGAGATAGTCCTTTATGAGAAAAAGCGCTCTTGAAGAAGGATTGAGATGGTTAAATCAAACCTCTGAAGACTTATATTGGACACGTGATCTTGCCCAGCGAGGTGGTTATCATATCGCCTGTTTTTTAGCCCAACAGGTGGGAGAAAAGGCCATAAAGGCCTTCCTCTATGCACATGGTGATGGGGCATTCCATAGAGCGGCTCTGTGCCGCCGCTGCCCAGTGGCGACCAGAATTTGAGGAGAAGGTCAAGAGATGGTCTATCCTTGATGGATATTATGTCCCCACGCGTTACCCTAATAGCCTCCCCGATAGCATCCCTGCGAAGGTCTACACAAAAGAAGCAGCGTTAGAGGCTGTCGGATTAGCTCAAGAGATGGTAGAGTATGTGAGTAGTCAGCTTACCGAAAAAAAATGATACCTTCATCAACCCTTCTCCAAGTTTCACAAGCCCAGATTAAAAGTCTTGAAAAGTCTAGAATAGTCTTCTATAATACAACAAAAAGGAGGAAAAATTAGAAAAATGGAAAAACTTATGACTGTTGATGACGTCTCTGCATACCTCAGACTAAACAGAGAGGTGGTCCTCAGAAAGGCCCGTAAGGGAGAAATCCCGGCGGTCAAGGTGGGTTCCAAGACATACAGATTTTACAAAGAGCAGATAGATAATTGGCTCAGGGCAAGGTCAACTTTGAAGCGAGGGAGACAAGATCAAGGGAGTGGAGGAAGATTCATGCTCAAACCCTATCCACTCGGGGTTAAAGGTGATCTGAGCAGGAAGGAAATCTATGAAGGATGAATTTATTTTCCTTGACACAAACATCATTGTCTATGCTGTGGACAGTCGGAGTCCATTTCACCACCGAGCAATCAGCCTCATCAAGCGAGCCGAGAAGCTTAGATTCTGTATATCGCCCCAAGTTGTGGCAGAGTTTTACTCTGTAATAACCAATCCAAAGAGGGTAGAAAGCCCGTTAGATCCAGAAGGGGCGGTCAATCTTGCGGAGCAGGTTTGGACGGTTTGGCCATTTTTCAAGATCTTCCCTCAGGATTCAACCCTTGAGGTCACTTTGGAGCTCGTGAAGAGATACCAGCTCAGGGCCTTGGAGTTTTTTGATGCTCACATTGTGGCAACCATGATTGAAAATGATGTCGCGACGATTTGCACCGCTAATGCGCAGGACTTCAACAAGTTTGGGGAAATAAGAGTGATGACCCCTTGATAAATGAGTTGATTTCAAAACCAATCACTGGGGAAGGCCTTCCTTGTTTTGACAGTTGCAAGGGGGATGTTGTAACATTTCAAGATGGAATTGGAAGGAAGATGTCTGAGACCATAGAGATTATACGCTTGCAAGGGGTTTTGGCTTAAAAGATGCTGCTGTATATCTTCACCTTTATTTTATCATTAATCTTATCCCTCTACTTGACCCCTGTGATGTGCAGGGCGGCCCTGCAGTTCGGGATTGTGGACAGGCCTGACGGAAAATTAAAAAAACATAGAGAGCCAGTCCCCTATCTGGGCGGCATTGCTATCTACCTCTCCTTTTTGCTGGCCTTGGCCTTCAGCTTTGAGTTCGATCAAGAGGTTTTGGGATTGCTCCTTGCCGGGACCATCGTCTTGCTTTTGGGGTTTATTGACGACCTCGGCTTTCTCAAGACCTGGGTCAAGTTTGCTGGTCAGTTGATAGCAGTCCTCGTATTGGTCAAGTCAGGAATATATATCAAATTAATTTTTCTCCCCACCTATGTCAGCATCCCCTTGACCTTCCTGTGGTTAATAGGAATGATCAATGCTTTTAACATCATCGACGTCATGGATGGATTAGCAGCTGGAGTAGCATTCTTTGCATCTATAGCCTTTTTCTTTGTTGCCCTGCTCAACGGGAGGATAATGGTCGCCATCGTGGCCATCACCCTCGCCGGTAGCTTGTTGGGGTTTATCAGGTACAACTTCACCCCCGCCCAGATCTATATGGGTGATGCAGGGAGCATGTTCCTGGGATTGATGATAGGGGCCATGGCGATGATCGGCAGTTACACGGATCAGAACTTCTTCGGATTTTTAGCCCCAATAGTAATCCTCGGGGTTCCCATATTCGACACCCTTCAAGTCATGTTCGCCCGCTGTCGTAAAAAGATCCCCTTTTTTCGAGGGAGTCCAGACCATTATGCACTGCGACTGAGGGCACTGGGGCTTTCCGTAAAAGGGGTGACCTGCGTGAGCTATGGCGCTGCCATTCTCCTCGGGGCTTTAGGGCTTCTTATCATGAATCTATCGTCTCCCTCTCAGATCCTCCCTCTGGTGGGGTTCCTAGCCATAGCGGGGTTAGTGGCCGTCTTCCTGTTACAGAAGGTGGAGGTGAAGTGATCGTCATCCTGGGGGCGGGCCTCGCTGGCTTGAGCGCCGCCTATCATCTGAAGGGAAGGGAATATCGACTGTTCGAGAAGGAACAGGAGGCGGGAGGGCTCTGTCGATCGATGGTTCAAAATGGGTTTACGTTTGACTATAGCGGTCATCTATTAAGCACCCAGCACCCTTATACCCAGAAGCTTCTGGATGAATTAATTCCAAACACCCTCGTTAGCCATCAGCGTCACTCAGTCATATACCTTAAGGGTAGATATATCCCTTATCCCTTTCAGGCGAACCTCTGGGCATTACCGAAAGAAATAATCAAAGAATGTGTGCTCGGATTTATCCGTGCTTACTGTGATGACACTCAAGGAGGGGATGATTTCCTGAGTTGGATTTATAAGACCTTCGGTCCGGGTATCGCTAAACACTTTATGGTCCCCTACAATGAAAAGCTCTGGAGGATTCCCCTGCAGGATGTCTCTCTGGAATGGGTTGAAAAATTCATCCCCCGTCCGACCCTGGAGGAGATGATCGATGGGACCTTAAGAACTAACGTGAGGGGGTTTGGCTATAATCAGGAGTTTCTCTATCCTATAGATGGTGGGATACAGGTCCTCCCCCAGGCCTTCCTGCCTCTGGTTGAGAATATCCAACTCGGGAAAGAGGCCAAATCCATCGACATAGAGAAGAGGGTGGTGATATTTCAGGATGACACTGAAGTGTCCTATCGTATCCTGATCTCTTCCATACCACTCGATGAACTCCTTCAGCGTATCGTACCCCTTCCTGAAGAGATACGTGATCTGAGCGGAAACCTCAGATATATCTCGCTCCTCAACATCAACTTGGGTATAAAGAGGGCAGGAATTTCTGACTACCACTGGATATACTTTCCCGAAGCTGCATATCCCTTCTATCGTGTGGGGTTTCCCAGCATCCTCTCTCCTCATATGGCACCGGAAGGGACCAGCTCCCTTTCAGTGGAAATATCCCTCCTACCCACAGTCTCTCCTTCGGTGGAAGATGCCCGTGAGCAAACGCTCGCTGCCCTTATCTCTTGTGGCCTCTTGCGGAATGACGATGAGATTGTGGCCGAGAGGATACTGCTGATCAAACATGCTTATGTGATCTACGATCGATTTCGACAGCAGCACCTCCCACAAATTTTCCAGTTCCTTCATTCCCGGCATATCTACCCGATCGGGCGATACGGACTATGGGGCTACACCACCATGGAGGATGCCATCTTGCAGGGGCGGGACGTAGCGCGCGAGCTATCATGATGTCTATTAATGTGGTGCATATCATCACGAAACTTGAATTGGGAGGGGCTCAACAAAACACCCTCTTCACCATCAGCCACCTGGATCGAAGCCTCTTTCAGCCCTTTCTGATCACCAATCATGAAGGAATCTTAGTGCCGGAGGCCCTGGCCCTCACGGGGGTGCGGACATTTCTGATCCCTGAGCTTGTCAGAGAAGTTAACCCACTGATGGACATGAGGGCCTGGTTTAAGATAAAGCAGATCTTAGCGGAAATAAAAAGGGGGAATACGGCCCCTCTCATCGTCCATACCCATAGCTCCAAGGCGGGCATCGTGGGGAGATGGGCGGCGAAGTACGCAGGAGCGGACGCCATCATCCATACCATCCATGGCTTCGGCTTTCACGACTACCAACCAGCTCCATTCAGGAATTTCCTCGCCTTCCTCGAAAAATTGACGGGGAAGATAACCGATACATTCATAGCCGTCTCGAGGGCCAATATCGAAAAGGGGGTGGATTGGGGGATCTTCCTCCCGCAGAAAGCGGTCCTGATCAGAAGTGGGATTGAGATAGAGATGTTCACAGAGGTGAAAGTTGATAAGAGGCAGAAGAAGAGTGATCTTGGGGTGGACCCTGCGCTCCCCCTTGTCACCATGATCGGATGTCTCAAACCTCAAAAGGCCCCTCTCGATTATGTGGAGGTAGCGCACCTGGCCCTGCAAAAGAAGAAGGCCAGCTTCATATTGGTGGGGGACGGAATCTTGAGGGGGAGTGTGGAGAAGAGGGTGGGCGAGTTAGGTCTTGGGGAGCGATTCAAACTTCTCGGATGGCGGAGGGATATCCCCCAGATCCTGACCGCCACAGATATCTTCGTCCTTACCTCCTTGTGGGAAGGGCTTCCTCGCGTCTTGCCCCAGGCCATGACTGTAGGTATCCCCATCGTCGCCAACAGCGTCGATGGGATCTCTGAGGCGGTGATTCATGGGGTGAATGGTTTTTTGACTCCACCCAGGGATGTGCGCGAGATGGCTGGGAGGGTCGTCTATCTCTTGGATCACCCCGAAGAGGCAAAGGCACTGGGTGAACAGGGAAAGGGGATGGTAGGGGAGTTCGACATCTGGGGGATGGTCAGGGAACAGGAGGAACTTTACCTAAGGCTGCTCAGGGAAAAGGGGAGGGGGGGTGAATGAGCGTGATAACGCTATTTTTCGGTTTTATCTTTGGGACGATTGTCGGGAGTTTTCTCAACGTCTGCATCCACAGGCTTCCGCGGGAGGAATCCATCATTTCTCCTTCCTCCCACTGCCCTCAGTGTGGGATCCCCATCCGTTTCTACGACAACATACCCCTGGTGAGTTTTATCCTCCTGCGGGGGAGGTGTAGGGCATGCAATGCCCCCATATCCCTTCGGTACCCCCTCGTGGAGTTCCTCACAGGCATCTTCTCCCTGATCTTCCTTCAGCGTTACGGGATCTCTCTTAGCTATGTTATCTACTTTGCTTTTTTTGCGGCGCTTACGGTAGTAAGCTTCATCGACCTCTCACACAGGATCATTCCTGATCTGATCAGCCTGCCGGGGATCGGAATAGGTTTGATCGTCTCCTGGCTCCATCCACACCTGGCGTTCAGGGATTCCCTCATCGGGATCCTGGTAGGTGGAGGATCGCTCTACATCGTAGCCAGTGTCTATCACCTGGCAACAAAACGAGAGGGGATGGGGGGTGGGGATATAAAGCTGTTGGCCATGATCGGGGCATTCATCGGCTGGAAAGGTGTGTTATTCACCATCCTGTGCAGTTCTTTGGTGGGAACCGTGGTGGGGGTAATCGTTATGTTCATCACCGCGGAAGCGAACAGCAAGTACGCCGTCCCCTTTGGTCCCTTTCTTTCCCTGGGGGCCGTTATTTACCTCTTGTGGGGAGATGCCCTGATCCACTGGTACTGGAGGTTCCTGCCTGAGGTATGAAGATAAAGTGGCTGTTTCGCAAGATCCAAATGGGCCTGAGGGCGGAGATCGTTCTCAACATCGCCGTCTTGATGGTGACCTCCCTCCTGCTGGTCGGCTTCACCATCCTCAAGGTGAGTGAGCAGGAAATCCTCGAGCAGAAGATAGCAGGGGGGCGTATTGTCTTGTTCTCATTGCAAAGGACGATTGCCGTCTACCAGGGGGATGTGTGGCAGAGGGATCCCGCTCTATCAAGGATCCTCATTGGATTCACCCAGCTGAGTGAGGTGGAGGGGGTTTGGATCGTGGACAGGGACCTGAAGTCTCTGATCAATCGAGGCATGAGCGCGAGGTATGAAGAAGATCTGCGCAAGGCCATGTCTCAAGGAATGATGGAGTTGCGGGTGGAGAAGACAGGGGCCCTGTGGTGGTCCTTTTACAGGAGGTTCATCTTGACGGCCCCCCTCAGGCAAGAAGAGGAGGTGTTGGGAGGAGTCCAACTCTCTTTTTCATTAGCAGATGTAACAGATCGGCTGGTGGTCTTTCGAAGGTTAGTGTTTATACTGGTTCTGGTGGACTCTCTGGTCTTGGTCGCATTTGGAAGTTTTCTCCTGTCTCGTGTGGTGGTAAATCCCTTGAAGAGACTGGTGGAGATAACGCAACGAATACGGGGCGGGAGATTGAATCAACGGGCAGAGGTAGAATATGAGAACGAGATAGGAGAGTTGGCCACTTCCTTCAATCAGATGGTGGAGCAATTAGCCGAGAAACAGAGAAATTTGAAGAAGACCATAAAAAAATTAAAGGAAACGCAAAAAGAACTTGTGCGTTCCGAAAAATTGGCCGTTGTAGGGAGGCTCGCCGCTGGGGTGGCTCATGAGATAGGAAATCCCTTGACGTCAATATTGGGTCATGCGGATATCCTGCTCAGGAAGATGAAGAATGATACGGTCCTCTTGGATCTGGTGGAGAGAATGAAGGGGGAAATGGAGAGGATCCACCGTATCATCAAAGATCTACTACAATTTTCCAAACCCCCATCTTTCCAAATAACTGATATAGATGTAAATCGAATTATCCAAGACTCGCTGGATTTGGTGACCGTACAAAAGGGGTTTAAGGGTATAACCATAGACCTCTCTCTGCAAGATGGTCTTCCCCCGGCTGGAGGGAACAGCGATCAGCTGCAGCAGGTTGTGGTCAATCTATTGATGAACGCCGCCGATGCCATGGCCCATGGCGGTTCCCTATCCATAAGGACATGGGAAGAGGATGATTGGATCATTATTTCCGTAAAGGATACCGGGGAAGGGATCCCCTCCGAGGACCTCGATAAGGTCTTTGATCCCTTTTACACTACGAAATCACCGGAAAAGGGGACTGGTCTTGGCCTCTCCATCTGCGTGAAGATCATCGAGGACTTCAGGGGGAAGATAAAGGTGGTGAGTGAAAGGGGTGAGGGAGCGGAATTTATCATCTATCTCAAAAGGTTTGGTAAGAAAAAGCGGGCTGAGAAGCAGGGGAGGGGGCATCCTGTCCCCTCCCCCTAGACCCTAAACGATCTCCTTCCCCCTGGCAAAGGCCTTTTTGTTTAAATTGTGGAGTTTTTGGGGGAGGCGTTCCAAGAGACACCTCAACCAGATGTCCTCGCCGATGTCCAAAAACGTGGAGAGGGCGCCCAAGAGCACCACATTGGCGGCACGCGCATTGCCGAGCTCAGTCGCCATTTCAGTAGCATTGACAAAGTAGGCGTTCTTAAAGTTCTCATTGAGGGTCATCTCGATATCTTTGGGGTATTCCATCTCTCCCAGGTTGACAGCCGGGGGGTGGATCTCGATGGTGTCGATTAAAAAAACTGTATCGGGATTACAGTAGTTCAGCCACCGTAAGGTCTCCAGTTTTTCCGTCATGAAGAGGTAATCCACTTCACCCATTGTAATGATCGGTGAGTAGACCTTCTTTCCGAAGCGGACGTGGCTGCTGACCGCCCCTCCCCGCTGGGCCATTCCATGCACCTCGCTCTTTTTCGTATTGTATCCGGCCTCCAAAAAGGTATCAACCATGAGGTCACTGGCGAGGATTACCCCCTGGCCCCCTACACCTGCTACGAGGATGTTGGTTACGTTGTTTGCCATGGTGGCCTCCTTTGTCACTCTCTTCATGAAGACTTTGCTGCTGCTGTGTCTGTTGGCCGGTACCGGTTCAGCTGTAACCCGAAGGGGACCTCCCCGGGCTCTCCCTTTATAACGCCGAACTTACAGACCTGGTAGCACAGACCACAGCCGTTGCAGAGCGTTGGGTCGATGTACGATGCCCCTTTCCTCTTCTTCATCTTTCCATCAGCCGTTTCGTACTCCCCG
>CAYQOD010000039.1:0-11091 GCA_964419065.1 uncultured Thermodesulfobacteriota bacterium
CAGGGTGAAGGGGACGACCTCCCCATTAAAGAGCGCCATGATCCAGTGGATAGGGCGGGCAAACTGGATTTCCAGATCAGACCAGCGCATCGACTTCGGAAAGGGGATGGAGGTGATCAGCCGCGGGAGGATCTCGGAGAGGATCTCAAGGGTCTGTCTTCCCCCCTCCTGCCTGCGCACACAGAGGTACTTCCCCTTCTCCGTCTCGATTACCTCCAGGTCTTTCACCCCTACTCCCTCCTTACGGGCAAACCCCTCGGCGGCCTTAGTGGGCCTGCCCTGGGGATCGAAGGCTGCGCTTGCGGGGGGACCGATGCGCTCCTTCTGGAGGGGGCGCTGGTTTTCCTCCAGCTCGGCAAAGAGCGTGAGCCGACGTGGAGTGCTCATTCCTTTTATCTCCCCCCACGCCACCCGTTGCGCCTCCAACTCCCTGTGCAAAATCACCTTCATCTCCTCGAGGGCCTGGGGGATAAACCGGGAGGGGATCTCCTCGGTCCCTATTTCCAGCAACATCCCCTTCTTCATTGCCGGCTCCTCAGCAACGGGTACCCCATCTCCTCGCGCTGGCGCAGGTACAATCCGGCACAGCCACGGGCCAGTTCCCTCACCCTGAGTACGAAGCTCATTCGCTCGGTAACGCTGATGGCCCCTCGCGCCTCCAAAAGATTGAAGGTGTGAGAGCACTTCAGGCAGTAATCGTAGGCAGGCAAGACCAACCCTCGTTCCATCAGCCTCTTTGCCTCACCCTCGTACATCTCGAAGAGTCGCAGGAGCATCTCCACGTCGGCCTCTTCGAAGTTGTACCGGGAGAACTCCACCTCGCCGCGGTGATGGATATCCCCGTAGCGGATGCCGTCGGTCCAGATCAGATCAAAGACATTCTCAACACCCTGCAGGTACATGGCGATCCGCTCAATGCCGTACGTGAGTTCGGCAGAAACGGGCCTCAGATCGATGCCTCCTGCCTGCTGAAAGTAGGTGAACTGGGTGATCTCCATCCCATCGAGCCACACCTCCCAGCCCAACCCCCAGGCGCCCAGGGTGGGGGACTCCCAGTCATCCTCGACGAACCTGATGTCGTGGTCCAAGGGATCGATCCCGAAGCTGCGCAGGCTCTCCAGGTATATCTCCTGGATGTCGAGGGGAGAGGGCTTCATGATGACCTGATACTGATAGAAATGCTGGAGGCGGTTGGGGTTTTCTCCGTAGCGGCCGTCAGTGGGGCGCCGTGAGGGCTCCACGTAGGCGACATTCCAGGGCTCGGGCCCAAGAACCCGCAGGAAGGTAGCGGGGTTGAAGGTCCCGGCCCCCACCTCGATGCCATACGGTTGCTGAATGACACACCCTTGTCCGGCCCAAAAACGCTCCAGGGCCAAGATCAACTCTTGAAACGTCACTGTCTTCTCCTCAAAATTCTGCAAAGGCTTTCTCGCCCCGGTCCCACTTCATCCCTTGTTGAGGCTTCACCATATCTCCCTCTCCCGTTGGTGGGAAAGGGCTTACGGCGAGCCCTTCGACTGCAAGCCCCTCGGTCGTGAGCCCTTCGGATACGAGACATGTCGACGAGCTCATGTCAGATCGCTCAGGGTCGAGCAGCTCAGCTGAGCGGTTGGGATAAGGGCCTATTTTCTAACAAACTGTTTCAGGGACCGAAGCCTTATTACCGTGAAGTATCTTTATGGTAATCCCCCTGAACCTCTTCCATCACCTCCAGTGACTTTAACCCCTTGCCCAGCTGGTGCTGGATGAACCGGGGCAGGATTTCCCTGCTCTCGGTGAGGACCTCGGGAGAAAACCGCACTCCCTCCACCTCTCCCAGGTTCATCGTCAAGACCCCTTGCATGGCCTCCAGCGTCGGTCCCGAGACGGGGACGACCCCCCGCGCCTCGAGCTGGCACCCGTCGCAGACTATTCCCCCATGGCGATAGCTGAACCACACCCCCCCGTCATGAGGGGCCTTGTGGGCGCAGATGGTGCACTCACCCAGTCTGGGTCGGTATCCCAACAGGTCGAGGAATCGCAGTTCAAAGATCCGCAGATACTCCTCCCGTGGGGTGAAGTCGTTGAGCAGGGTTAAAAACGTCATCAACAGCTTAAAGAGCTGAGGCTGCGCCTCTTTCTCACCGGTCATCTCCTTTACCATCTCGAGGAGATAGCTCCCGTAGAGAACCTTGGAAATTTCCTCACCGATCCGGAAAAAGGAATGTATAATATCAGCTTGATCTATTCTAATCAACCCCCCCCTTCCCTCGGCATAGAGGATTCGTATGTAGGAGAAGGGCTGCAGGTTGTTGACGAACCGCTTTTTACTCCTCTTAGCCCCCTTGGCGATCCCCCGTACCTTTCCGAGATCGTAGGTGTAGAGGGTAACGATGAGATCGGATTCACCGAAATCGGCATGTTGGATCACCACGGCGTCGGTCTTGTGCAGGCCCATATTAGTAAACGATATACTTTAAGAAGATGGTAGCAGTTCCCAGATAAATTAAGATACCCGTGATGTCGTTGGCCGTGGTCACGAAGGGACCGGAAGCGACGGCGGGGTCTATGTGGATCTTTCGGAAAAAGGAGGGTGCCAGGGCTCCCATGGAGCAGGCCACGGTCATGGCGATGATCATTGCGGCACAGACGACTAATCCGATGACTGGGTTGCCGTGCCACACGGTCCCCACCACCCCCACAACCGCACCGCAGACAAGACCCATGATGATCCCCACGCGTATCTCTTTAAAGAGGATACTGGTCAATCGGGCATACTCAATGCGTCCTGTGGCAAACCCTCTGATCATAATGGTTGAGGATTGCAACCCTGCATTCCCCCCCATGGCCGTGATCACCGGGATAAAGGTTACGAGGGCCAGGACGTCCCGGATGGTGATCTTAAAGAGCCAGAGAAGATAACCGGTGGCTAATCCCCCCAAGAGATTGGTGAGCAGCCAAGGGAACCGCAGCCGGGAGATCTTCAGGATATTGTCCACGTAAACGAACTCCTCTTCCTTAGTACCGGCCATCTTCAAGAAGTCCTCGGTGGCTTCATCCTGCAGGATGTCAATGACGTCATCGACGGTGATAACCCCTACCAACTTGTTCTCCTCATCCACCACGGGTACTGCCAGGATGTTGTACTTCTCCACCACTCTGGCTACCTCTTCTTGATCCTCATGGGTCTGGACGCTGAAGACCTCTGTGCTCATAATATCCCGCAAACGCTTTTGGGGTGGAACCAGCAAAAGCTGTCGTAGGGATATTACCCCTACCAAATGGTTTCGATCGTCTACCACATAGATATAAAAGACCATTTCAGCATCGGCATTCTTCTGCACCGCCTTGATGGCTTCTCTAACACTGGTATTCTCGTGGAGGGCGAAGTAGCCGGGGTTCATGATCCGTCCAGCCGTCTCCTCGGGATAGCTGAGCAGACCCTCCACATCCGCCAGGTCCTCCTTCTTCATCCCCTGGAGTATCTTCCCTGCCAACTCCTCGGGTAAGTTGCTGATGATCTCCGCGGTATCATCTGAGGGCATCTCCTGGAGAATTTGGATTGCCCGCGCGGTATCCATTGACTGTACGAGCAGGGCCCTCAGCCCCCACTCAATCTCACTGAGCACCTCAGCGGCTTTAGACGGATCCTTGATCAGATTGAGGATTGCCCTCTGTTCGGCCTCGCTGAAATAGGGGAAGATGTGCGCGAGGTCAGCGGGGTGGAGTTTCTCTATTACCTTGGAAACCTTCCCCATAGCCTTCATCCTGAGCAGCTTTCTGGTGGTCTCCATGGTGATCTGCAGTCTGTGTGTAAGCATAATCTTTCCTTACTATCTTTATATCTTTCGTACCAAGACGTCCCTCGGTTTAACACCGTCTGAAGGGCCGACGATCCCCTTTTCCTCCATTCGCTCGATGATCCTGGCTGCTCGATTATACCCTATCCTGAACTTCCTTTGAATAAGGGAGATGGAGGCCTGGCCCGTATGGGCCACAAAGGCTACGGCCTCATCATACTTCTCATCGTACTCCTCATCCTCTGCGCTCCTGCGCTCCCTCCTCTCCAGCAGGATGCTTCGATCATAGCTGGGCTCCCCCTGGTGACGCCAGAATTCCACCAATCTCCTGATTTCCCCCTCGGAGACATAGGCCCCATGGACACGGCGCAACTTGGAACTCCCGGGTGGCAGAAAGAGCATATCGCCCGATCCCAAGAGGTGCTCGGCCCCATGGGTGTCAAGGATGGTCCTGGAGTCGGTCTTGGTGGATACCTGAAACGAGATCCGGGCGGGGAAGTTCACCTTGATCAATCCTGTCAGGACATCGACCGAGGGGCGCTGGGTGGCGAGGATCAGGTGGATCCCCGCAGCCCGTGCCATCTGAGCCAGGCGAATGATGGATTCCTCCACCTCCCTGCCGGAAACAATCATCAGATCGGCCAGCTCGTCGATCACCACGACCACGTAGGGGAGCTTGGTGGGCGGCGTGGCCCCTTCTTTGAGATCGAGGGGGGGGATCTCTCCCTCCTTCACCTTCTGATTGTAGTTGTCTATATTTCTGATCCCCCTTTCCGCCATCGTGGCATATCTGCGCTCCATCTCCTCCACCATCCATCTGAGGGCGATGGCCGCTTCTTTGGGATCGGTCACCACGGGCAACAGCAGGTGGGGGATCCCTTCATACGCGGGGAGCTCCAGCATCTTGGGGTCGATGAGGAGGAACTTGACGTCATCGGGGGTCGCCCTCAAGAGAAGACTGCAGACCATGGCGTTGATAGAAACACTCTTGCCGGAGCCGGTGGAACCGGCCACCAGGAGGTGAGGAAGACGGGCCAGATCGATTACGAAGGGATTGCCGGAGATATCCTTGCCAATGGCCAGGGTCAACTTCGACTCGGCACCCTGGAAGAGTTCAGAACGCGCCACATCTTTCAAGCAGACGGCCTCGCGTACCGGATTCGGGATCTCTATTCCCACTACCGGTTTGCCGGGAATGGGGGCCTGTATCCTCACACTGAGGGCGCTGAGGGCCAGAGCCAGGTCGTCATCCAAATTGAGGATCCTGTTGACTTTTATCCCGGGGGCGGGCTCAAGCTCATAGACGGTCACGATAGGGCCAGGTCTGACCCCTACCACCTTCCCCGCCACGCCGTAGTCCCTGAGCTTACTCTCCAAGATTTGAGAATTGGCCCACAACACTTCCTCAGAGACCGTCACCCCTGTGTCCTTTCCGCCCTCGAGCAGTGCCAGGGAGGGGAGGTGGTAACCCCCTTCGGCCGGCTCAGGAAAGGGGAGGCGTTCCTGCCTCGGTCCGCTCTCCTTTCGTTCTTTCGGCGCGAGGATGATCGGGGGAGGGGATCCCTCCTTAAACCTGACACGTATATCTTTCTTCCTCTTTCTCTGCCTCCATCTTCCACGGCGCAGATCTATGATCTTCATCACCCAGCGGGGGAAATCCCCCAGGATCTTCACCAGTCCCACCAATCCTTTTTTTAAGGATATGCCCGTGGTCAGCATCACCGAGGAGATAAACCACAAGATGGCTACAAAAGATGCCCCTACTGTACTGAGGTATTTCTTCAGCAGGCCCCCCAGGCCCTTTCCCACGATCCCTCCGGCCACGCCCTCAAAGGAGAGGATCTTCACCTCTCCCAGGAGGAGATCCAAGAGGGTGGACGAGGAGATCAATAGGAGGATGAATCCTCCGATGCAGGAACTCCTCGATTCGATCCTCCCGTTAACGAAGAGAGAGACCCCCATAGTCACAAAGACCAGGGGAAAGAGGAGGGATGCGCAGCCGAAGGCCTGCCAGAGGATGTCGGAGAGGTAGGCACCCACTAATCCTCCCAGGTTGTGGATCTGCGGAGGGCGAGAGTGATAGAGGTTGAATGAGGGATCTTGGGGATGGAATGAGTAGAGGCAGAGAAAGAGAAAGGTCCCTAATCCTATTAAGATGAGGCCAGCGATTTCCCGAACCAATTCCCTTCTGGTCATTACCAAGCCCCTACATCTCTATGATCACGGGGATGATGACTGGGCGGCGGTTTATCTCTTTACGGAAGAACCGTTTGAGGGTGCGGCGGACCAGTTCCTCCACCTCAAGCTCATCGGTCTTGGACTCCAGCGGGACGGCCTCCAGGGCTTCCTTGATGACCGCCTTGGCCTGTTGCAGAATTTCACCCTGCTTCTCCTCAAAGAGGAACCCCCGGGTGATGATATCCGGGCCGGAGACCACCTCCCCCGTGCGTTCGTTGATGACCATCACGGGGACCACCATACCATCTTCTGAAAGGTGCCTCCTGTCCCGTAAGACCACATCCTCTACATCGCCTACCCCCTTGCCGTCGACAAAGACCTTCCCCACTTCAACCCTGTCGATGATCCTCCCCGTGCCATTCTGCAGGGAGATTACGTCCCCATCTTCGGCCAGGATCAATCTTTCTTCGGGCATCCCAACGTCCTTGGCCAGTTGGATGTGCTGAACCAGGTGCCGGTATTCACCATGGATGGGGACCAGATACTCGGGGCGGATCAGGTTGAGCATCAACCGTAACTCCTCACGGTATCCATGGCCTGAGACATGGATGGCGGATATCATCTCGTAGATGACCTCCGCCCCCCGACGACAGAGATGGTTGATCATGTGGGTGATGGCCTTCTCGTTGCCGGGGATAAAGCGGGAGGAGAGGATGACAGTGTCCCCCTTTTGGATCTGGACATCCTTGTGATTGTCCATGGCTATGAGGCTCAGGGCCGACATGGGCTCTCCCTGACTTCCCGTCGTAAACAGGAGCAGCTGGTCAGGGGAATATTGATCTATATGCTTGACGTCCACCACGCCACCGGGGGGAAAGTGCATATATCCCAGTTCCCTGGCGATCCTGGTATTGATCAGGATATTTCTCCCCACCAAGGCCACCCTGCGCCCATATTTAGCTGCGATATCCATGATCTGCTGAATGCGTTGGATATTGGAGGCAAAGAGGGCCACGATAACCCTCCCCGTGCTGACCCTGATGATCTCCTCGAACTTCTGCCCGATCTCCCGCTCTGAGAGGGTATATCCCTCCCGCTCGGCATTGGTGCTGTCGGACAAGAGGGCCAATACCCCCCGTTCCCCATATTCCGCGAACTTCCTCAAATCGGCCAACTCACCGCCGGCAGGGGCTTGATCGATTTTAAAGTCCCCGCTATGGACCAAGACCCCGACCGGTGTCGTGATCCCGAGACCCACCCCATCAACGATGCTGTGACAGGTGCGAATGAACTCGATCCGAAAGGGGCCGATCTCCACCTGGCCCCTCGGCTTCACTCTCCTGAATTCCACCGCACCGATCCCTTGATGCTCTTGCAGTTTTTCCTGTACCAAGGCCAGGGTAAAAGGGGTCCCGTAGACAGGGACCTTCAATTCCTTGAGGACAAAGGGGAGGGCCCCGATATGATCCTCATGACCATGGGTGAGGATAATGGCCCTGACGTTATCCTTCTTTTGTCTGAGATAGCTGATGTCGGGGATCACCATGTCGACCCCCAGCATATAATCCTCTGGGAACATCAGGCCTGCATCGATGACGATGAGGTCATCGTTATACTCCATGACCATCATGTTGAGGCCGATTTCCCCTAACCCCCCTAAGGGGATTACCCTCAGACCGCTCGGCTGAGCTACTCGGTCTGACTCGTAGCCCTGAGATATTGGTCGAAGGGCTCGCCGCATGCCATCATGCTGCATTTGTGTGCTCCCTGGCCAGAATCGGAAGATTGGCCCTGATCCTCGACTCTACCTCCTTCATCAGGTTCTCCCTCTCCTTCATAGTGAGGCCTTTGGTTTCAATGGGGCGGTCGATGACGATCTCAATATCACCTTTCTTGATCATCAGACTATTCCTCGGCATGATCTCCCACGTCCCATCGATGGTGATGGGGACGATGGGGACCTCCGCCTTAATGGCGAGGGTAAACCCCCCCTTCATAAAGGGTTGAAGGGTGCCATCAAGGGAACGGGAACCCTCGGGAAAGATGACCACCGAGGTTCCCTCCCTGATCTTCTGTGCAGCGACCTCCATACTCCGGTAGGCCCGCTTCCTCTCCGAACGGTCGAGGCTGATATACCCTGCTGTGCTCATCGCCCAGCCCAAGATCGGAATTCTAAATAGCTCCACCTTGGCCAACCAGCGGAACTGCCCAGGAAGATAGGCCAGCAGGGCGAAGATGTCGAAACTCCCCAGGTGGTTGCTCATATAGATCGAAGGCCTCTTGGGATCGATGTTATTCAGCCCCGTGACCATCACCGTTACACCGTTGGCGGCAAGGATAAGTCTCCCCCAGAGCCGGGCGTAGAGGTGTATCACTATGCCTCGCCGGTCAAAGGGAAAGGTCACAAAGGCCAGGCTTCCCAATACCACGGTGAAGACCACAATGCATGACCAGACAAATATGGTTCTAGGCAAACTCCTCGCCCCGCAACTTCTCTATAATTCCCTTGATCTCTTCCCTGACGGTGCCGTTCAAGTCATAGGGCGACATCCCTCTCTTGTCGGCCTCTATCACCTTTTGATTGAAGGAGAGGTGACCCAAGAACGTCATCTCATGGAGTCCCTCCTCGATCAGAGATCTGTCCTCAGCGGAGGTCACTTTGTTCCCCACGGCATATACCCTTTTCACACCCAAATCCTGGGCCAACCTCCTGGTCTGTTGGGCTGTGGCGATGCTCCTCTGGCCAGGCTCCGCAACGATGATGAAGACATCGACATGCTTGGTGCTTCCCCGGGTGAGGTGTTCCAAACCCGCCTCCATATCAATGATGACCACCTCATCTCTCCTGACCAGTATATGGTGCAGCAGCCCCTTCAACAGGACGTTCTCAGGGCAGAAACATCCCCCTTCGGCCTGGGGGATGTTCCCTAAGATGAGGAGTTTCACCCCGTGGTGGGTCACGCTGTAGGCATCGGGGAGATCATCGACCTTGGGGTTGAGCTTGAAGATTCCGCCGAAGATCCCCTTCTTGGCCCCGGTCCTCTCCTCCACTAATTCCCTCATCGCTGCCAGCGGGGTAACACCCTCCACGAGCTCTTTGGGGAAACCGAGGGCCGACGCGAGGTTGGCATCGGGATCGGCGTCGATGGTCAGTACCGTATACCCCTCCTCGGCCAAATACCTGGCCATGACCCCGGCGAGGGTAGTCTTCCCAACCCCACCTTTCCCTGCGATGGCGATCTTCATCGACTCTATCCCCAGCCCTCAAAGAACCAAAAAACTAGATGATTTGTTTTAAAATTAATAAAAATTAACACCTCCTCCCTCTTTTGTCAAGTTCCGCAGGAAGGGGGAGAAAACAGCGTAGCGCTAGGTGATTTCTGATGTTGCGCTGGGGATGGATTTGTACTCCCCTTTATCGATTATGTCTTTGATATGATGCACAACCTGCCATAGTTCGTAATAGGTATTGTAGAGGGCCGTTGGTGCAATACGGATGATATTGGGAGGGCGGAAGTCTGTGATGACCCCTCGTTCTTTGAGTGCCTGGCAAATGTTCCATGAGTCTTCATCTCGTTCGAGCGCTACGTGTCCTCCCCGGCGTTCAGGATTCCGTGGGCTACCAATCGTAACGTTGTAGGGAGGCGGAGCGATGATTTCATCAATCAGATAGATGAGGTATGAAGTCATGTTCAAGGATTTTTCCCGCACTGTTTCCATCCCAGCTTCCTGAAATATTTTGAGAGAGCCTTCTATAGGAGCTGCTGAAAGGATGCAGGGAGATGATATCTGCCATCCCCCTGCGCTTTTGGCATGTTGAAAATCGAGGCGCATTTCGAATTGCTTTTCCTTGATGTATCCAAACCACCCAGCGAGACAAGGTGTGCGCTCAAAGTGTTTGCTGTTGAGGTAGAGGAATGCCGTGCTTCCTGGTCCGCTGTTCAGATACTTGTAGCTGCACCACATGGCAAAATCGACGTCCCATTCAGAAAGTTTGTGAGGTACGGCACCAACGGAATGGGAACAGTCAAACCCAATCATAATGCCTTTCTCGTGGGCTTTTTGGGTGAGAAAGGGTATATCGAGCAATTGACCGCTTCGGTACAGCACTGAGGGGAGCAGGGCCACAGCGACTTCATCGCTCATATATTCTACAATAGTTTCTTCATCGAGCGTTCTCCCATCTTTACTGGGAACGAGAACAAGGTTTTCTTCAGGATCCAACCCCTTTAACCCTATTTGACCCTGTAGCGCATAGATATCTGAAGGGAAATCCAATTCATCGGCTAGTATCTTGGTTCTTCCGCCCCGGGGAATATAGAAGGTGCTCATCAAGGAATGAATATTTACCGTTGTTGTTCCAGTAGCGACTACTTCATCTTCTGCTGCACCCACCAGGGGGGCGGCCATGGCTCCCAGCTTTTCAGCGAGGTAAAACCAGGGAGTGTTTCCTCCGAGCCATCCTCCAATTGCGTGGTCTTTCCATTGTTCTAGAACCCGATGAAGCGATTTTTCTGCATCCTTTGACAATAATCCCAGGGAATTACCCAGCATGTAAATAGTATCTTTGGGGATATAAAATTGTTGTCGGAATCCAGCCAGAGAGTCTTCTCTGTCTAATTTCTTTGCAAGTCGTTCATCAGTAGTGAACTCGATATTCATACCTCTTTCTCCTCATGCCCCCTCCATTGTATAAAGAATTTAAAAAAAATCAAATCCCTCAATCCGCACATTTAAAATTTCATCATCGAGCACCCTGTCAGCGGATACTTATTGTCCCATTCGGGGAATGGGAAAAAACCATCAACTCAAAAGGGTTCTAGGGGTCGAGGATTCCAGTGGCCGAGTGAAAAGCATTCAAACATGTTTGTAGAACCCCTGCCCCCTTGGACCCTTGAACCCTTTTGGGACAAAGATCGAACTAAAGTCTTCGCCTAAAGGCGAGGGTTTTGCTCCCTGAATGGGACAATAAATGAATGTATGACCTTACCAGTCTATACCTATCGGAAAGGGGGGGGCGAGAAAGGCTCCTGTTGTGTCTTTGACACGGCCGGGGTGTGAAATGGGGCATGGGCCTGAAGGCCTTCCCTTCAGGCCCATGTGCTTTTACTTCTGTTTGAGGGTGAACGTTCCG
>CAYQOD010000040.1:0-11067 GCA_964419065.1 uncultured Thermodesulfobacteriota bacterium
GTCAACAACTCCTCATGAATGACGATCTGAGCCTTCTCCCGTAGGTCTTTCAGGTATGCCGTGAGGATCTCCCTCCTCTTCTGCCCCCTGAGAAAGTTATGGATCTCCTCCTTCACCTCGGAAAATACCCGCTGACGGGGTTGCTTGCGGTCTTCGAGGCGGATGATGTTATAGCCACGTTCCGTTTTGATGATGTCGCTCATCTCTCCCGGTCTCTTCAGGGAGAAGGCAGCCCGCTCAAACTCCTTGCCCACCATCCCCCTCTGAATATAGCCCAGATCCCCACCTTTGCTACTGCTGGGGCTGATGGAATATCGCTTCGCCAACGTGATAAAGTCCTCTCCCGCATTCAACCACTCCCTGATCCTCTCGGCCTCAGATCGTGTCTTCACAATGATATGTCTTACCCGTATTCTCTCACGCAGAAAAAATTTTCCCTTGTTTTCCCGATAATAGATCTCTACCTCATCGTCGCTGACCTCATCCCTACCTTCACAGAGATCTTCCATAAGGGCCTCGACGATCAGCCCTTTCTTAAACATCTCTACCTTGGCCAGGATCTCTCTGTCCTTGTCCAGCCCCTTCTTTCTCCCCTCCTGAAGGAGGAGCTCCAAGTCTATGAACTGTTGCAAAAACTCCTTTCTCCCCTCTGCGGAGATCATCAGTGTCTTGTGGTAAGGCGGGAGCTGTTCCATCTCCCGGTCAAACTCCTGAAGGGTAATCACCCTGTCGTTGACCCTTGCCAGTTCTTCCCCCTTCAGGGATTGAGTCTTCTCACATGACACCGTGACGAGGAAGAGGAAGGGTATTATCCACCACAGTCTACCTGTCGTCACCACGGTATCTCCTCTCATTGGGAAAACGCTATCATATCATACTAACCCTTGCAAGATTTTTCTGGTCTCCTCCAACACCCCCCTCCAATCCCCCGCTGCGGGTCTATATATCAACTTCATATCCGGGGTCAACCGATACGTGCCATCCCCCCGCTCAATGAGATCTATCAATTTCTCTGGTGAGACCCCCCCCTCGGAGGAGAAGGTGAGCGTTGCCACCATATCCCTGAATTCGAATCTGTGGACGGAGAATGTGCTCAGCCATATCTTCAACCTGATGACCTCTAAGAGGTTCAGCAGGGGCGTGGGGAGATGGCCAAAGCGGTCTTGCAGCTCTACCGTTATCTCTTCTATCTCCCCTTCCTCCTCGAGGACGGAGAGCCTCTTGTACAGGATGAGACGTTGGTTATCATCAGGGATATACTCAGCGGGGATGAAGGCCTCAATGGGCAGACGGATCTCAGGGGTCACACGCTCCCTCACCTCTTCACCCTTCAGTTCCCTGATGGCCTTATCCAAGAGGTTGTTGTACAGCTCAAAACCTACCTCAGCTATGTGACCCGATTGGACATGCCCCAAGAGGTTACCCGCTCCCCTGATCTCCAGATCCCTCATGGCGAGTCGAAACCCGGACCCCAATTCGCTCAGTTCCTGAATGGCCCTGAGCCTCTTGAGGGCTTCTCGGGAGAGCTGTCGTCGGGGCGGGATAATCAAATAGGCGTAGGCCCGCTGGGCAGATCTTCCTACCCTCCCCCGGAGTTGGTAGAGATCGGCCAATCCAAAGCGCTCTGCATGATTGATGATGATGGTGTTGGCGTTGGGGATATCGAGGCCGGACTCGATGATACTGGTACAGACCAGGATGGCTATCTCCCCTCCCACGAACTTCATCATCACCTCCTCCAAGGCCCGCTCCCTCATCTGCCCATGGGCTATCGCCAGGCACCCCTCGGGGACCAGTTCCCTCAGCATAGAGGCCACCGCTTCGATATCCTTCACCCTGTTGTGAACGAAGAAGACCTGCCCACTCCTGCCGACCTCTTTGCGGATCGCCTCTCTGATCACCTCCTCGTTGAAGTTGATGATGGAGGTGCGGATGGCCTGACGATTGGGGGGAGGGGTGTTTATCAAGCTCAGATCCCTGATCTCCAACAGGGACATCTGCAGGGTTCGGGGAATGGGGGTGGCGGTGAGGGTGAGGCAATCCACCAATTTCCTCAGCTCTTTTAATTTCTCCTTGTGGGAGACACCGAACCGATGCTCTTCGTCAATGATCAATAGACCAAGGTCCCTGAAGGAAACATCATCTTGAAGCAGGCGGTGGGTACCGATGATGATATCGCTTTTCCCCTCCCTGAGCCGTCCCAGGATCTCCCGCTGCTGGGCAGGGGACTTAAATCTACTCAGGCCCTCCACCACCACGGGGTAGCCCTGTAGCCGAGAGGTGAAGGTCAGATAGTGTTGCTGGGCCAAGACGGTAGTAGGGACCAAAACAGCCACCTGTTTGTTGTCCAGGGCGGTCTTGAAGGCGGCCCTCATAGCCACCTCTGTCTTCCCGTATCCCACATCCCCGCAGATCAGTCGATCCATGGGCCTCGGCTCCTCCATATCCTCCATCACCCGTTCGATGGCCTCCCCTTGATCCGGGGTCTCCTCATACTCGAAGGCCGCCTCAAACTCCTTAAAGTAGGTATCCCGGGGAGAAAAGGCGAATCCCTGAAAGGCCTTGCGGGCAGCATAGATCCCCAGGAGCTCCTTGGCCACCTGCTCGACCGCCCGCTTCACCCTCCTTTTGGCCTTCTTCCAGGATACGCCCCCCAACGTATCGAGCTTGGGTGGGCCCTCGCCCACCCCGATATACCTGTGGACCAGGTTGAGCCGATCCACCGGGACGTAGAGCTTGTCTCCACCCTCGTATTCTATCAAGAGGTAATCGTTTTCCACCCCCTCACCTTCCAATCGCTTCAAACCTCGATAGATCCCTATCCCATAGTCGACATGGACCACATACCCCCTCACCTTGAGGTCCTCAAAGGCGGAAAAGGGGGTGGCGTGCGCCCTCTTGCCGCGGCCAACCCTCCTCTTCAGGCCGAAGATCTCCTCTTCGGTCACCACCACCAGTCCCTCCGAGGGGAGGCGGAAGCCGGCCTTGAGGTCTCCTTCCACGACCACAAGACGACCGCGATCCCTCAAGGGATGGGAGGGGAAGAAATCCCTCACGGCCGACTTCAGACCGAAATCCTCCAGGAGCTCTCCCAATCTCCTCGCCTGCCCCGGCGTTTGCGCAGTGATAAATATCGCCCACCCCCCCCTCAACCACTCCTGAATCTTCTGGGTCAGGGCCTTCAGCCCTGCTGTCTTGATCTCCCGGGTGAGTTCCTCATTGGATGAGGCGATCAGGGTGACTTGTCGAGGGGCTCGGACTCCTGGAGAGGCGATCTCCCAACCCCCAATCTCTATCCTTGGCCTCCCTCTGATCATGGCCATGACCGCCCGAGATGACAGACACTGATCTTCTCTCCCCTGTCTCCGCCACTGCTCCCAGAACTCCTCCGCTTCCTTCTCGGCCTCTGGGGGGCTGTCAAACAGGATAGGCGTCTGGGACGGGAGATACTCGAAGAGGGTACTCCCGCCCTCTACCGTGAGAGGGGTTATGACGGCATCCTTGACCTGCTCCGCCGACCTCTGCGTCTCCACATCGAAGGTACGGATAGAATCCACCTGATCACCCGCGAACTCTATCCTGAGGGGGAGTTGGTGATCGAGGGGATAGATATCCATAATCCCGCCGCGCAGGCTCATCTCCCCCCGCTCCTCCACCATCTCGGCACGACTATAACCCAGTGATATGACATCCCTGACCAGGGCTTCTCTATCGCACTCTTCCCCCATCTCGATCCTTATCAGGGAGGAAATAAGGGTCTCCTTGGAGATTACCTTCCCCTGAAGCCCTTGGATGGGGGTGATGAGCACAGCGGCCTTCTCCTCACTCAACAGCCGCAGCGCCCTCATCCTCTGAGCAGAGAGATCCCAGGCGGGGAAGTCTCCGTAAGGGATGCCGTCGGAGGGGAAGAAGGAGATCTCTTTCCCCTCCTCAGGTGCAGTAAAGAAGAGGAGGTCTTCCCATAAGGCCTCTGCCCCGTCTTGATCAGGGGTAATGACGAGTAGGGGTAAGATCTCCCTGGCGAGGAGGCTGATAAAGAACCCCTTGCTCCCCCCCTCCAGCCCTGAAACGGTCAGCTCGCCCTCTGACTCCCAAGTCCGCTTCGTCAGGTGGAGAAGCTTCTCGAT
The DNA here is from genome assembly GCA_964419065.1 of uncultured Thermodesulfobacteriota bacterium. GTDB lineage: Bacteria > Desulfobacterota > B13-G15 > B13-G15 > RBG-16-54-18 > CAYQOD01. Next base: position 4,128 of record CAYQOD010000040.1, read on the forward strand.
CCCGCAGGGACCCCCCTCACCTTTGAACCGACCTTCACTCACCTCTCTGCTCCAGAGGAAGGGTGCACAGATCCGGAAAGAGACAGCGACCGCACCTCGGCTGGCGGGCCCTGCATATCTCCCTCCCATATCTGATGAGGTTGAGGTGCAGGGAGATGGCCTTGCCGGAAGGGACGAGAGGGGCTATGAACTCATGGGCCTTCTCTGCCGTCGCCGTGGCGGAGGTCAGCCCCAACCGCTTCGAGATTCTTAAAATATGGGTGTCCACCGGGAAGACCTCCCTCCCACAACCGAATGCCAACACACAATTGGCGGTCTTCATGCCAATCCCCTTCAAGCCGAGAAGAATCTCCCTGGCCTTCTCGGTTTCCATATCACAGAGTGGGGCAAGGGTCAGCTTCCCCCACCTCTCCTGCACCCAACGGAGGACCTCCAGTATCCTCCCCGCCTTTTGACGGGCCAACCCACCCACCTTGATGGCCTCGACTACCTCTTCCGGATCCGCCCCTAGAAGGGCTTCCCAGCGAGGAAACCTCCGTTTCAATCCCCCGTAGGCCTGATCGCGGTTGCTGTTATTGGTATTTTGAGAGAGGATGGTGGTAATTAAAACCTCCAAGGGATCCGCGGGTGGATCACTGCGCGGTATCCCATACCTCTCCTCCAAGGCCTCAGCGACCTTCTCGAGGACACGTTCTCTCTCTTGAGTGGCAGCAGGTGCGATAGACAATCGAAATTGACCTCCCAAACCTTCTCGATTCCATCAATGAAATGGAGAACGTCATTCATTGCATATTACAATATGCTCTCATCACATAAAATCAAGAGGTTTGTCCCTGTGCGGATGCATAGCTCAAAATATTAGTTCACGGTACTGACACCACATCCACGTGTGATGAACTGTTATCCTCTGATGATCTGGGTACGGGAACGACCCTCTCTCGATTACCGCTTGCGTTGGCGAAGGGTCTCTTTCTTCATCTCTCTTTCGATCATCCGCTCCTTGACCGATGCCCCTTCCAGGGAGACAAATACACCCAGGGCATGAAAGAATAGACCGATACCCCACCCGATCAGTGGCCACTTGAACCAGAGGTGTTCGCTTGATGTCGTGAGGTTGGTGATGATGAGGAGGGTATTCACCCCCACATAGACTGCCAGATGGATGAAAAACCCGATCTTGGCCTCCACCCTTTTCTTAGCTTTCTGGTATGCCTCTTGATCCTCCATGGCTACCTCCTTTCTATCCCGAGAGTTAATGATAAAAAAACCATTATGGCAAAGGTTATCTCTGGCGTCACGAACCACTGCTTAGCGCAACGAGGCTCTGCGTGTGAAAGTGAGTTCCGATAGAAATACAATATACACTCACAACATCCAAAATCAAAGATTGTGCGGGTTTCACCCCAACATTCGCGCAAGGATCTCTTTCAAGAACTTGGCGGCTGCCATCGCCGTGATCCCCACCGGATCACGCTCCGGGTTGAGCTCAACGATGTCGGCGCCGACGATGAGTGTCTTCAGGCCCTGAATAATTCCTAAGACATCCCGTGTGGCGAACCCGCCAGGTTCGTGATGGGAAACACCGGGGGCAAAGGCCGGATCAAGGGCGTCCATATCCAGCGACAGGTAGACCGGACCGTCGAAATCCTGTGCTATACCAGGATGCCACGCGCCCATCTCGATCACCTCGATGCCGAACCGTCCGGCCTGTTGGCGCTGGTGCGGGTCCATGGTACGAATGCCGACCTGTACCAGGCGTGCGACCAATTGCTCCTCCATAATGCGGGCAAACGGGCAGGCGTTGGAGTGACGATTGCCGTCGAACTCGTCGTAGAGGTCTGGATGCGCATCCAGCTGAAGGATGTTTAGTCTGGGATATTTCCGAACATAAGCGCGCACAATCGGATAGGTGATAGAATGGTCACCCCCCAACGTGAGCACACGGACATCACGGTCCAGCAACCGGGCGATGGTATGCTCGATCTGCTCACATGCGGTGGCGACGTCGGAGAATGTCATGTCTCCCACGTCCCGCCAGCGAGACTCCGCACCCAGATCGAGGCCGCTTTCAGCACAGAGGTTGGCAGAGCCGACATGCAGCACCTCGCGGATGCGGGCCGGGGCCAGCGCCGCTCCCCGCATGAACGATGAGTTCTCATCAAGGGGTACACCAAGCACAGCAACCGTTCCAGATTGTAGGTCACTGATCATAGCATCGAGATCGACCCTGTTACCTTCACCGCAATGCCCTGTCCCCTCAGGGGTATCACGCCTCTTTATTGTCTTTCTCCTCTTTGGCATCGGCATGATGCTTGATGACCAAGGCATCCACCATAAAAATCACATCTTCAGCAATATTCGTTGCATGATCCGCAATCCGTTCCAGACATCGACACACGATCATCAGGTGGACGGCCCTGGTAATGGTCTTTGGGTCTGAGATCATATAGGTGAGGAGTTCTCGAAAAACCTGATCATTCAACCCATCCACCAGATCATCCCGTTCGCAGACGGAGCGAGCCAGTTTGGAGTCCCGATTCACAAAGGCATCCAACACGTCCCTGACCATGGATTGAGCAATCTCGGCCATTCGAGGGATGTCAATGTACGGTTTGAGCTGAGGTTCCTGATTGAGGGCAATGGCGCGCTCGGCAATGTTGATGGCCTGATCCCCCATCCGCTCCAGGTCCGTCACGATCTTCATGGCCGATGTGATGAATCGGAGGTCAGCTGCCAAGGGCTGCCGTAATGCCAGCAATCTCAAACACATCTCATCAATAGCAATATCTAAGGCATTAATTCGATCCTCTCTCTCGAAGGTTCGCTTGGCCGGTTCAGAATCCCTCTTCACCAGCGACTGAACCGCATCGCGTATGGCTTCTTCGACCAAGGCAGCCATGTGGAGCAAATTTTTCTTTAACTCCTCCAAATCCTTCTGAAATTGCGTCTCTGTTGTCATGGTCCTCTCCTTGTCTCAATTTATCCAAACCGACCCGTTACGTAATCTTCAGTCCTCTTGTCGTGTGGCCGGGTAAAGATGTGATACACCGTGCCCTCTTCGATCAATTCACCGTTCAAGAAGAAACCTGCCCGATCCGCTATCCTGGATGCTTGTTGAATGTTGTGAGGAACGATCACAATAGTATAGTCCTTTTTCAATCGGGTGAGCGTTTCCTCAATGCTGGCCGTCGAAATCGGATCCAAACCTGAACAGGGTTCGTCGAGGAGGAGGATCTCGGGTTCGAGGGCCAAGACCCTGGCAATGCAGAGTCGTTGTTGCTGCCCTCCTGAAAGACGAAGGGCCGCGGAATGGAGACGGTCTTTCACTTCATCCCAGAGCACTGCGTATTGCAAGGCCTTCTCAACGATTTCTTCGAGTCGCCTCTTCGCCGTGATGCCGCTGAGTTTAGGGCCATAAGCTACGTTGTCAAAAATTGACAGAGGAAGGGGGGTAGGCAGGTCAAAGACCATTCCGACACGCCTCCTCAGGGTGGTGAGGCTCAGTTTTGAATCATAAATGTCTTGCCCATCGATAAAGATAGTGCCGGTATGGCTTGTTCCGTACGTCAGATCCGCAAGACGATTGAGGCTCTTAAGGAGGGTCGTCTTTCCACTGCGGGCCGGGCCAAAGATGGCAAATATCTCTTTATGATGGATAGCAAGATTGATATTTCGAAGGGCCTGAATGGAATCATAATAAAAATTGAAATCCTTGATAACGATTTTATACTCCTGGGACATAGAGCCTCCTTTAGGTCCGATGCCGTATATAGCGATTGAGCAACCAGTTTGCCCCGGTATTAATGGCGAGGACAAGGAGGATGATGGTGGCCCCTGTTCCGTAAGCCATCTCCATCGAGATTCCTTCCCGAGCGAGGATATAGAAATGGACGGACATGGTACGGATGGGTGAAAAGAGGGACGTAGGCATTATAAGAGAGGAGCCAGCAGTGAGGATGACCGCCGCGGTCTCGCCAATGCTCCGGCCAATGCTCAGGATGATACCCGTTAAGATCCCTGGCAGGGCGCTGGGCAGGATGGCGCGGGTCACGGTCTGCCACTTTGTTCCGCCTAAGGAGTAGCTTACCTCTCGGTAGGTATAAGGGATCGCCTTGATCGCCTCTTCTGTGGTGCAGATGAGAGTAGGCAGAATCATTGCGGCCAACGTCAAGCCACCGGAAAGAATGGACCACCCCATGTTGAGGTAGATCACAAAAAAGACGAAGCCAAACAGCCCAAAGATGATCGAAGGCACTCCTGCGAGACAGTCGGTCCCAAAACGGATGATACGGCTGATCCGACCCTCCCGCGTGTACTCCCTCAGGAAGATCGCTGTCCCTACACCCAAAGGTGTTGCAATGATGATTGCTACAGCAGTCAAGGCCAAGGTTCCAATGATCGTGGTGAAGATGCCCCCCTCTCGGCCCATGCTTCTCGGGTTGTCCAAAAAGAATGGGAGACGAAGATGGGGCAGCCCTTCCTTTAAAATCTGAAAGAGGATGAGGATCATCACGGCGATGGTGGCAAGGGCTGCAATCCAGATGAGCACTTTTGCGATCTCTTGAGTCAGGTATCGGGTGCGAATAAGAATCAATGCCCCCTCCTCCTTGATAGGAAAATGGCCAGAGAATTGAGGATCATGATGATGAAGAAGAGGACGATCCCTGTTGCAAAGAGGGCCTGACGGTGATCACCGGAGGCATAGCCCATCTCGATGCCGATGTTAGTGGTCAAGGTCCTGGCTGAGTCGAGGAAGGATGTAGGCATCTTCACGGCGTTCCCCAAGATCATGATCATGGCCATCGTTTCGCCAATGGCTCGGCCCATCCCCAAAATAATGCTGGCCACGATCCCTGATCGGGCAGCTGGTATCAATACCCGCCATATCGCCTGCCAGTGTGTCGCCCCGAGGGCAAGGGCCCCGGCTTTATAAGAAGGCGGCAGGGCCCTCAGAGAATCCTCAGAGATGCTGATGATCGTCGGAAGGATCATAAGGCCTAAGATCACGGCCCCGGAGAGGATGCTTAAACCAGGTCCGCCTAAATACGTTCGAACGAGAGGGACGATCACGATGAGCCCCCAAAACCCATAGATGACCGAGGGGATTGCGGCTAAGAGTTGAATCGCTGGCCTGAGGAACATCCCGATCAAGGGAGGCGTCCATTCACAGAGGAAGATGGCACAGGCTAACCCCAGAGGGACACCTACAAGGAGTGCTCCAAACGTAACCCAAAAGGACCCGGCGATTATAGGTAAGATGCCGAAGGCCCCCTGACTGGGGACCCATCGTCCCCCAAGAATGAAGGCCTTCAGGCCGATCTTCCAGATCAGGGGGAACCCTTGTTCAAAGATGAAGAAGGCGATCAGGGCGAGGACCGAAATCGATGAAAAGGCGGTTAAAAGCAACACCTTTTCAATAAACTTTTCTTTGATCTCCACGGTCATTTCCCCGATGTCGAAAGAAGAGGCACCAATCCTTCTCGTGCGAGAAGACCCTGGGCATGGGGGCTGAGGACGAATTCCAAAAAGGACTGTGCCTCTCCCACGGGTTCACCGTGAAAGACGAACAAGAATGGACGGACTAACGTGTACCTCCCTGTTTCAATAGTGTCCAGATGGGGTTCTACACCGGAGATCTTTACGGCCTTCACCTTTTCATTGACCAACCCCAATGAAATATAACCAATAGCACAGGGGTCATCGCTTACGACCTGGCGTATGGCCCCGTTTGAGTCCTGGACCAAGGACTCAAGAAAGATTTCTTCTTTCCCCATGACCAGCTTCTGAAAGGCCTCCCGTGTGCCAGACCCCTCCTCTCGTGTGATTACTATAATAGGACACGATGCCCCTCCTGCTTCCTTCCAACGTTTAATCTTCCCGGAAAAGACCCCTTGTATCTGCTCCAAGGTCAGGTCTGAGATGGGATTGTGAGGATGGACGATCACCGCAATGGCGTCTTTGGCTATCGTGACAGCGTAGAGGTCCTTCTCTTCATCGGTCAATAACCGGGAGGACATCCCGATATGGGCCGCGCCAGTTCGGACGGCCACAATCCCGGCGGTGGAACCACCGCCCTGGACATAGATATGGGATGCAGGGTGTTGCAACATATATTCTTCAGCTAACAATTCAGCAAAAGGTTCTACTGAAGTAGATCCTACCACGGTGATCCCTGACCGGGTCCTCTGGCAGCCCACTATCAACGGTACAATCAAAAGGAGAGACAGGAACCTCAGGAAAAAGACGGTAATGAAATGCTTCTTTCTATGCTTTTGAGAATTCATGTGAACTGTATGCTCCGTCATGTGACCTTGCTCCTCAGATTATCCGTACCTTCCGGTAATATAATTTTCAGTTCGTTGATCGTGTGGCCGCGTAAAAAGATCTCCGGTAGGACCAGACTCCAACAGTTCTCCCAAGAGAAAGAATCCTGTCCAGTCAGAGGTACGGGCGGCCTGCTGCATGTTATGGGTGACGATCACAATAGTATAGTCCTTTTTCAGCTCCTGCATCAATTCCTCAATCTTGAGGGTCGCCAGGGGATCGAGCGCAGAGCAGGGCTCATCCATAAGAATAACTTCAGGATGAATGGCCAGGACACGAGCGATACAGAGACGCTGTTGTTGGCCAAGGGTGAGGTCCAGCGCATCGGTATGAAGCCGGTCGGATACCTCTGGCCACAGGGCTGAGGCTTTGAGACTTTGCTCGATCCTCCTTTCGATCTCCGATTTTGACCGAATCCCCACTACCCGGGGGCCGAAGGCTACGTTGTCAAAGATACTTTTCGGAAATGGGTTTGGACGTTGAAAGACCATTCCCACCCTTTGACGAAGGGCGACTACATCAGTCCCTGGCTGATAGATATCTTTATCATCAAGTGTAACCGTTCCTTCAATACGGGTATGGGGAATAAGCTCATTCATCCTATTGAGGGCGCGCA
>CAYQOD010000041.1:0-11026 GCA_964419065.1 uncultured Thermodesulfobacteriota bacterium
ATTCGTAAAGTTCTTCGAGATTGTCTGTGGTGTTGACGGCATTGGATATGCTGAAGAGGACACGGTTGATCTCTTCGCTCTGCCGGAGTTCCTCCTCCGTCAGCTTGTGCGCGACTTCTAAACTTTCTAACTCAGCAATCCGTTGGCGCAGCTTGGCCAACTTATCGACGAGCTGCCCTTTTATTTCCGCTTCATCCTTCATGCTGCGCTCCATGCAGTGAGGCGGCTGATTCATCGTCTATGCCAAAACGGCACTGCCTCCTTTTCCGCATTCAGCCTGTTATCCATGGTGGGTTGGTCTCTTTCCTGGGCATGCTCAACACGATATGAGAGAGCAAGGTCCGTGCAATCGTTGCCACCGGTAGGCCGAAGCTTAACCTTCAAGATGCTGTGATCCTTCGATTCTGTTGGGGATTTGCCTAGCATAAAGAATTGAAGAGAAATAGCAACCTCAATTTCTTGACAAAGGAGGGCAAAAAACACCTTATTCTCGTAAAACTGGCCATTTACCCTGTGAACTCTCAATAGCAGGCTTATTTCGACCAAAAATAGTAAATATGGACAACCATGACAATCTCATTGACTTGTATCCTCGGGCTTTGATAGTTTTATCATGTAATGATACCCATTCGAGATACCAATCGGTCTGAAAGCTATCCACTCGTTAACAACCTCATCATCGCAATAAACGTGCTCGTGTTTATTATAGAGCTATCACAAGGGCAACGACTCAATGACTTCCTCTATACCTATGGGCTTGTCCCTGCCCGGTATTCCGCCCCCCAGATCTCAGCACATTTCACCACCTTACAGCAGGTGACCCCTTTTCTCACCTTTATGTTTCTGCACGGTGGCCTTCTTCACCTGCTGGGCAACATGTGGTTCCTCTACATCTTTGGGGATAATGTGGAAGACAGATTAGGACACATACGCTATCTCGCCTTCTATCTGCTGAGCGGATGGGCTTCAGGGATATCGCATTTCGCCATCAACTGGCACTCCCAGGCGCCCACTGTCGGTGCCAGCGGTGCCATTGCCGGCGTCATGGGGGCGTACTTGATCCTCTATCCCAGGGCACGGGTGCTGGCCCTTGTACCCATCTTCTTCCTTCCATACTTTGTAGAGGTTCCCGCGTCCCTCTTCTTGGGGATCTGGTTTCTGTTTCAGTTTCTGAGCGCTGCGGTAAGTTCAGGACAGGCGGGAGGCATCGCCTGGTGGGCCCATATCGGGGGGTTTGTATTCGGCATTATCTTCCTGAAACTCTTTGAATTTCTGCCGAAAATGGGCATGAGCGAAAAACTCCGACGACTGACCAAAAAGCGGACGACGCCACGACTCCAGATGATTCGTCCTATCGGCCAGCCAGATAATCTAGATCTCTATGGGCTCCTCTCTCTGAGCGAGCGCGAGGCCCACGTCGGGGTGCGCAAACTGATCGCCATCACCTACGATCATAAGAAGAGAACCTTTTTCGTGGCCGTACCACCAGGGACCTCAGAGGGGACCACGCTGCGGCTCCAAGGGTTGGGCCGGCAAACTGCCGTCGGGGATAGGGGGGATCTCTATCTCAAGGTGCAGATACGGAGTTAGGTTATGAGCGCATCGATGTTTACGTGTGGGGAATTCAATGAACCGTTACCAGTCACTCCGGGAGTTTTGTCATCATTACAGAACTGTAGCGCTGATAGGTATTCCGTCCTCTATACTTAGCATGGTACATGGCGGTATCGGCGTTCTTCATCAGGGCATCGGCATCTTCACCATCATCAGGATAGACGATGACCCCGATGCTGGCGGTGGTGCGAAGTCTGTGACCCTCAACCAGAAACGGCTCCCGAAAGGTCTCAAGAACCTTTTGGGCGACCTCAGCCGAATCGTCTGGCCGGGCTACCTCTGGTAATAGCAACAAAAATTCATCCCCCCCATGCGCGCAACGGTATCGCTCTTGCGCAGAGACCTTCTCAGGCAATCGCCAACATTTTGCAGCAGTCGGTCTCCCACGCTATGTCCCAGCGTATCATTGATGTCTTTGATCGGAACTACCCTTACCATTTCTTGAATTAACAACGATCATGATTAAATTTTTATTAAAAGCAGGTGATGTGAGAAAGGAGGTATAAGATATGACAACGATGTTACGATTGGTACCACGGACAGATCGGTTTCTGTCTTTGATGCCAGAGATAGATATTGTGGGCCGACTCTTCGATGACCTCGAGCTTCCTGAGCTTTTCAGTAAAGAGGAAATGCTGGTACCTGATTTTGATCTAGCTGAGACGGAAAAAGAATATACGATCACCGGTGAAATTCCGGGGATAGATGCGAAGGATCTCAAGGTAACCCTTGCCGATGGCGTCCTGACCGTCAAAGGAGAAAAGAAACAGGAGAAGGAAGATAACGGTGAATACTACCACCGGGTTGAGCGAGGTTATGGTTGCTTCGCACGCAGCTTCCGCCTTCCCGATGACGTTAGGGCAGAGGAATCAAAGGCAATGTACAAAGATGGCGTTTTGAAGCTCACGCTGCCCAAGGGGGAGGAGCGTACGGTCAAGAAGATAGAGGTCAAGGAAAGTAAGCCCCGAAACAAGGGCAAATCTCAACAGAAGGCTGAATAAACCCCATGGTGAAAGGGCCTTGTTTCATGCGTGAAACAAGGCCCTTTCACCATAACCACCGACGGATATATTAATCCTATCGGGTTACGTCCGTTGCCTCAATCGCCGGCTGAAGGCCTTTGGTCTGAGATAACAATTGACGATAGACGAGCGCTGTAGCGACCAGGATGGTCGGCACCGTGGCGAAGCTACCGATCATGAGGCAGAGGAAACCTATCAGGCTGATGACGGAGATCACAAATCCGAACCCGAACAGATCCCATTTAGCACCCATAGTGGCCCTGGCGCTCGCCCTCAGGGCCTCTATCGGTCCCATGCCTTTATCCACGATAAAGTAGGGGTACAGGCCAAACTTGATCGCCCAGATGATTCCAGGGAAGATCAACAAAATCAGTCCCCCAAAGATGATCAACACGTAAAGGATAGAACTGAACAGATACGCAAAGAAGAAGGGAAAGCAGGCGAAAAGATCTCTCACCTTCCCCTTCACATTATCACAAAACTGGATGCTGATCTTAATCAATCCCATCGTCACGACAATGCTCACGACAAGATAGAGAAGATAAAGAAACAGCCCCAGGATAAGTACTCTATCAATGATATATTCACCCAAGGCCCAGGGCACAATTTCAACGAGCCAGGCCACTATCAGGAGGACGATGAAGAACCCGAGGTTTGCCTTCATCGTTCTCCATCCAAACCTCACCGCCTCACCAATATGGATGCCTTTCGTCTCCATGCCTACCTCCTTTCTTTGCTACGACATTCTGCAACATGGAAGTAGAGGTGAACCCTTTGCCGTATTTTACTCTACCACATTATTCTCCCCCGGGTAAAGAAAAGACTCCGTTAAAGGGACCGGTTGAGTAGGTGGTTTTTAGAACGAAAGAGGCATCACTGAGATAATGCCTGAGCGAAGCTATGAGGCACCAAATCACTGTGGGATTGCCGTAACGAGCCATCGGCTGCCGTACGCTCTCCATAAGGTGAATGCGTTGAGAGCGTCCTGATGATCTCGAGCCCCCGGGAGACCCGATCTCTGTATGCCCTCATTCTCTCGGTGTTTCTGGAGTGATACCTTCCGACGGCCTCCCAAGGGTCTTCATGTCTCTGCAGGTTGTATTTGAGTATCATGGCCCCGATCATAGAGCACATCCATGCGTCCAGCAGATCCTCCTTCTGCAGCCCGAGGGGTTTGCCCCAGAGACGATAGTTTATTTGGAAGAGACCGATATCAACATCGTTCGTCTTGAGTCTGCGGAGCATCCGTTCCGCTCGCTGTCGCGACGTGAAATAGTATGCCTTGCCATCTACATTGACCGCGTATGGTATCATCTTGCTCTCGACCCACGACATCGCGGCCAGCAACTTCGCCGATACCCCCGTCTGCAGGGAAGCATATTCCAGAGCGCCCTCGATCATCTTCATCCTCACCATGACCGTCGCCTCGGCAGAGGATCTCTTTGGACCCTTCTCATCTAACGGATCATACTTCTCTGCCTCCTCCTTCACATAATCTGGCACGCGCACGAAATCCATGGTATCCAGCACCGAACGTATCTGGGACAGCAGTACGTGATATCTCTTCGCCACCCTCATCATCCCCGACCTTCCGCTGACAAACAAAACCCTCTCGAAGGCTACTTGCTCCGCCTTGGCCGCCTCCATCTCCATAAGCAAACCAAAGAAGGTATGGTCATCAGAGGGTCTCACAATTCCTCTCGTCACTGAGTCATACGGTGCACTGTAAGAGCGCACGTACCATATGAACCCGGTTAAGAAGAAGCATGAGAAGCAAACCGCTGACAAAAGACACAAGAGCAGTATCTTCCTCTTCACGGTAGACGATGATATGTTTGAAATCCTCATACCGGCTCCTTGAACAAACCTCCTCTCCTTTACATGGAGCAAAAGACATGCCACCATTGTTTTCTACAACTACTGGTAATTGTTGGCATAATCAACATAAGGGGGGGGTGCCTTGTGGCCTATGTGACAATTTATGTCAGTTTTCCCGACCCAGGGCGGCGCTTTTTAATTGACGAGGTCGCGCCGCACGGCCGTCGCTATCCGCCAAGAAATACCCCAGCTCTCTCAGGAACTCATTTCCAGCAGAGCAGAGAGGTCCCTTTTTTTGTCACGGTAAGGTAAGAGACAAAACAAGGCAAAATTTAAGTTGATGCTTCATAAACAGCCGTAGCAATTTTGATATCCTGGACTGCCACACCCGTGAGATCGGCAACGGTGACCTGATCATCGGAGGTGCGACCAGGTGTTTCCCCCGCGATGATGTTGCCCAACTCAACCAGCCTATCCTGGGTGATGCGCTTGGACTGGATGGCCTTGTAGATCTCACCCCGCGCGAGGCACTGCACAATACTGTCTGCAACGACCAGATCAGCCTTGCGCAAGATAGCTGGGTCCAATTCCTGTTTGTGGGGCGTATCGGCGCCAACGGCTGTGATGTGCGTCCCTGTCCGTACATCAGAAACATGAAGCAGCGGCTCAGTAGCGGGCGTGGTGGTAATAACAAGATTACACGTGCGCAAGATATCCGTCGCGTTCCTGGTAGTCTCTATCGCAAAGCCTTCTGCCCCCATATCGTGCCGGTAGTGGGACAACTGGGGTTCTCCTCGCCCCCACACCAGCACCTGTCGGCACGTAGTCACGCCTTTCAAATACCGCAACTGCAAACGCGCCTGAATCCCGGTGCCCACCATGCCAATGCGCTCAACCTTTTTGGCTGCAAGATATTTTGCTGCAATGGCACCGGCCACGGCTGTGCGGATATCGGTCAGGTGTCCTTCGTCCAGCAAAATACTTTTTAATTCCCCTGTCTCTTGACTGAACAGCAACATCAAGCCATTGCTGGAAGGCAGACCGAGCCCGGGGTTCTGGTAAAAACCCGATGCTATTTTAATGACGTAATAATCATGGTGCCGGAGATAGCCGTATTTGATGTGTACTTCTCCCTTATCCAGCAATAATTCGCCCACCGGCGGCACCACGGCTCGCCCTGCAGAATAGGCTACAAATCCTGCTTCGATGGCGGGGATCAGGTCGAGCCGGGGTAAAATCTCCTTGATTTGCTCCAGTGAGATTGTCTTCATTGGTCATATCCTCTCATCAATTCACAGAATCTCCTTGAGGGTTTCGAGGTCAATGTTGGCCCCGCAAATGACGATAACCACGTTCCCCCCACCAAATCGTTTGCACATCTTCAGGTAGGAGGCAATAGCTACGGCCGCTGCCCCCTCGATCAGCATATGGTGAACCTGTATAAACTGACGCAGGCTGACTTTGATCTCATCCTCGGTCACGGTTACGTATTCATCCACCAAGGTGCGACACAGATCAAAGGTAATGGCACCGGATTCAATACCGCCTGCCGTGCCGTCAGACAGGGTGGGAAGCGACGGCATATCCAGGATCCTTCCCGCCCGCACCGATTGAATCATCACCTGGGAATTTTCGGGGGAGCAGCCGATGACCTGAACCCGGGGATGAATTGACTTAAGATATCCCGCAATGCCCGAAATCAATCCACCTCCGCCCACGGACACAAAGACGGCATCTATCCGATCCAGTTGCCGGGTCAACTCTACGCCGATTGTCCCCTGGCCACCGATAACCTGCGGATCGTTATACGGTGGCACATACGTCAAATGATTGTCGGCAGCGTACTGTCGGGCGTGGATCTCGGCATCGGCGCAGTCTTGACCGAAAAAACGCACCTCGGCACCCATCCGTTGAATGGCCTCAACCTTGGAGGGATTGGCCCCTTTGTTTACAAAGACAATCCCGGTGGCGTTAAGCTTGCTCAAGCCGTAGGCTACGGCCGCACCGTGATTCCCCGTCGAGGCGGTAACGACACCGCGCTTGCGTTCCTCCTCGGTCAGCGACAACAGCTTATTCATTGCCCCGCGGATCTTAAACGAGCCGGTGTGCTGCAAATTTTCCAGCTTGCAATAGACCGTGGCCCCGCCTGATCGGCTGTAAAAAGGGGAGTATTCCAGGATGGTTTGGCGGACATAGGGATGAATACGCTCAGAGGCGAGCAACACTTCTTTTTGAACATCCATGGTGTTGTCTTTCTCTGTGTGGATGATTCAGTCCTTAAGTTCCATAATTAATTCATGAATCCGATCCAGGGCCGGGACCAGATAATCGTGCGGCAGGCCAAAACTGATGCGCACAAAATGATCCATGCCGAAATGATCACCGGGCACGATGGGGAAGAACCCGAGCATCGCGGTTACGGATACACAAAGAGCTCTCGGCCGCCGAAGAGGTCCACGATGCGCGCCTTCACCTCCTCCCCCTCTATCTCCAAAAGGGCATAGCTGGGAGGGTATCCCTTTTTGTCCTCGTCCTTTAAGTGCCCGGGGTTCACCCATAGCACTCCGCCCTCCTCCTTGGCCTCGGGGATGTGGGTGTGCCCAAAGAGAATCAGACGGACCTCCCCCCTGGAGATCACCTCATCGGGGTTGAGGTCCGTGGGGAGATCATTCGCGTGTACCCCTGGGGTATGGGTGAGGAGCACCTTGACCTCCTCCCACTCCTCGATGAGACGATTGGGTATTCCTGAATCCCGGTAATATGCACTGAAGACCCCCGGCACCTGGACGACCACGGCGCCCTGGGATGCGGAGAGGTCCTTCATATCATCGTAGTTATCCCCCAGATGCACGATGACTTCTGCTCCCGCCTCCCTCATAGCCTTGAGCGCTGCAGTGAGGTTCTCAATATATCCGTGACTGTCACTCACCACACCGATTTTCATAACCACCTCTTCGTCCACCGTCCAGGATCTCCTGGAGGGCCCTGAGATCTCTGATGCTATCAGAGCCTTCCCTGTCACCACCCCGACCAAGATGAAAGGCGACGATCCCCACCTCGCGGGGGATCTGGTAATCGAACTCCCAATGGTCTCCCACGTGGATCAGTTCATGAGGTCGCACCTTTAGCATATCGCATATCCTTCGGTAAAACACAGAACTCTTCTTCACCAGGCCGAAGTCAGAGGTGGCGGAGATGATCCGCTCGAAGTAACCCGCCAGTCCCCCCTCTCTCATCTCCACCTCAATGAACTCACGGGCGGCATTGGACAGGACGATCAGTGAATAGCTCTCCCGCAGCCGGCCCAGTACCTCATGGACCTCTGGATAGACCCGTACCCGATGGGCATAGCACTCCAGCAGATCCTCCCATCCCCCGGGAAGATCGAGGTATCCGAACCAGTACCCGATATCGTACCACTCCAGGGCCCCATCCCCCACCTTCTGGTACTCCTGCAGGACCCGCTCTCGGGCCTGGGAAAGGTCCAACCCTTCTCTCTGGGCATAGAGCTCGGGGATGCCCCGATGCCAGACCAGGTCGGTGAATGCGAAATCGACCAACGTCCCATCCAGATCAAAGGAGATATACCTTTTCGCCTCTCCTTTTTCAGCCATAGTGATCACTTCAGGTTACACCCTGTCCCTCATCATGTCCCTTTTCAACCCCCGGATCGTACCCTCGGATCCACCCATCCATAGAGGAGGTCGGTCAGGAGGTTGACCATCACATAGCTGAGGCTGATGAAGAGCACACACCCCTGGACCAGAGGGTAGTCCCTTGCCTCGATGGCGTTGATCAGTAGGGTCCCTATCCCGGGCCAGGAAAAGACGTTCTCGGTGATGATGGCCCCCGAGAGGAGGGTCCCGAACTGCAACCCCATCACCGTAATGATGGGGATAAGGGCATTACGCAGGGCATGCTTCATGATCACCTTCCACTCGGGCAGCCCCTTGGCCCTGGCCGTGGTGAGATAATCATCCCTCAGCCGCTCCAGAAGACTGGAGCGGGTCATGCGCGAGAGGATGGCCGCGAGGGCGGTCCCGAGGGTAACGGCGGGTAACACCAGGCTCCCCACCCCCTCTCTGCCCGAGACCGGGAACCAATCGAGCTTGATGGAGAAGAGGATGATGAGCAGTGGCCCCAGCCAGAAGTTGGGCATCGAGACCCCCAACAGCGAGAAGAGGACAGAGACGTTGTCCACTGCCGTGCCTTCACGGAGGGCGGCAACGATCCCCAGGGGGATGGCGACCAGCCCCGCCACCAGAAAGGCGGCCAGGGCCAGTTCGACGGTGGCGGGAATCCTCTCGGCAATCACCCGTGTCACCGGTCTGCGGTAGAAATAGGATTCCCCCAGATCCCCCTGCACAACCCCGGTGATAAACCGAGCGTACTGGATGTGCAGGGGGAGGTTCAGACCCAACTCCTCTCGGAGCCCTTCCTTGTCCGCCTGCTGGGCCGTCTCACCCAACATCACCTCCACCGGGTCCCCCGGGATCATGTGGAGGAAGAAGAAGACGAGGGTGATGGCCCCTATGACAGTGGGGACGACGATAGCCAATTTCCGCAGGAAAAACCTCACCAATCCCCCTTTTCCACCATCTGGGCGAACCGCTCCTGGAAGACCACCCTCTTGAGCCCCCAAGGGAGGTCGCCATATCTCCGCTTCTCCGGTGGGTGAAACTTCAGGACTTTATAGATGAAATAACCTTTCGGCACCTCTATCACCGGGGTAAACTCCCCCTCCTTGAAGACGGATATGATATCTTTAAGATCCCACCCATCCTGAAGGTAGACCCGCTCCTGGACCCCCCCCAAGCCCGCCGTGACACCCTGGGAACACTCCCTGACCACCTTCGAGAAGTCCTCACCCTGCATGAGCCTCTGGTATGCCTCTTGGATAATCATAGAGGCCTCCTCCCGGCTCTGAAGGCTATCCTTGGGATGGATGTAGCGAAAGATCAGCTGGAGGTCAACGCTGGGGGGCAGGAGTACTTCCTCATCAGGGGAGGGCTGGGTCTTCTGGTAGAGCGCTCGGGTCATGCGTTCGAAGACTTCCACCTCATGCCGCAGCCGTTCCTGCAGGTCATCCTCCCCCTGCTCCCCTCGGCCCATCAGCAGGGCCTGGTGCTCATCGAGGGAGAAGAATTGCTTCTTCAGGGAACGCCATAAGAGTTCGGCCCCGTCAGCCTCACAGAGGGGAGGGGATGGATTGGCCTCCGTGCCCCACCCTGTTAACCGGGGGAGTAAGGCGTGGCGACGGTGTACGGATTGCTTTATCCGGTCGATATACCCTTCACTATGCTCCCGCATCCCCTGGTAGGAAAAATAGGAGAACCCTTCGACCCCTACTTCCCTGAGCCCCTCCACTTCCCCCCGGATCTGGTCCGGTGCCTTGATCCAGGCCCCCAGACCGGCGAACACCGATCTTTCCCCCGCCCTCCTCTTGGCCTCGCCCACCTGTGCAATCACTCGCGTCTGATCCCCCCGGTAGGCCATGGGGGTGACCAGATCGAGATACCCATGGGCAAGCCAGGTAGGCCAGTCCTGCCCCTTGAGGTAGTAGGCCACATCTGGATCCGGGAACACCGCCGCAGAGAGGACGATCTGGGGCCTGATGGACTTCAACTCCTGATGGATATCCCTCACGAGTTCGGTAATAGAGCCGCTCCGTACCTCAGTCCAGAGGGAGTAGTAATAGTAGTGCCAGCGTAGGTGCAGGGGGAGTTTTTCTTGTATAAAGCTCTCAGGGCCAGGGCTCCTCACCCAGCGGGAGAGGAGTCGGGGGTCCACCCCCCATCGTCGGGCAAACACCTCCACGGCCTCCTGGTTGTAGCCCCAGCGTGATCCCGGGTACCGGATGAAGTCAAGGTGTATCCCATCCACATCATAGTTCTCAACCACCTCTCTGCATACCTTCAGGAAGTAGTCCCGGACCTGGGGATTGGCAGGGTCAAGGTAGAGGCCTTCGCTGGGCTCCATGGCCCTCTCCGACTGACTGTAGTCGGCGAGGCTGCGCCCCTCTTCGTCCACGACCAACCACTCGGGATAACGGTTGACCACGTGCTCCTCAGAGAGGGGATAGGGGGGAGGGTACGGCCATACGTAGAAGACGTTCAGCCAGGCGTGGATCTGCAACCCTGCGGCGTGCCCCTGCTGCAGGATGTAGCCCAGGGGATCGTAATCGGGGGGTGTATCGACCAGGACCTCAGCCCGCGGCTCGATCTGAGAGCGATAGTAGGCATCCCCGCGGCCATGGGCCTGCACAAAGAGGAGATTGAACCTGCCTCGTCGAGCGTCCTGCGCGATCTGATCCAGTACGTCCGGGGACCTCAGTTGATACCGCACCACCCATATCGCCCTCCCCTCATGCACGAAACAGCCGCTGAGGGCAAGGCAGAGGAGAGTTGCCACCATGAGGACAGTTAGGAATCGCACCGTCACCTCCCTCAGAGATGCACGAGTCTACAATAAAAAGGAGGGTTGTTCAAGGGGGGGGGGGGGGGGCCCTGGGACCTTCACCGTTGGGGAATAGCGGGACGGATTTGTCCGGGAAACCCCCCGGGTTTTTTAAA
>CAYQOD010000042.1:0-10882 GCA_964419065.1 uncultured Thermodesulfobacteriota bacterium
GGGTGGCCAGCGGTGACCTCGATTTCCACCTCGACTTGGAGGCGAAGGATGAGATAGGTACCCTGGTGGAGGCCTTCAATAGGATGACCCACGACCTCAAGACGGGCAAGGCCCAGCTGGAGGAGAGCAACCTGGCCCTCCAACTCACTAACCTGGAGCTAGAACAACGGCGCAAATATATGGAGATCGTTTTGGAGAACGTGGCTGCAGGGGTAATCTCTCTCGACAAGGAGGGGAAGATCACCACGGTAAATAAATCTGCAGAGCGGATGCTGGACGTCGAGGCCGCGGCCATCTTGGGGAAGAACTATCGTAAGGTCCTGCAGCCCGAGTACCGCAAGATCGCCAGGGAGTTGATCAAGGAGATAAACGCCGCCAGGAGTGAGAGCATCGAGAAACAGATGGAGATCACCTTGCAAGACAAGGTCCTCACTGTCCTGGCTAGTGTAACGATCCTCCGAGATGAGGGGGGGGAGTACCTGGGAATGGTGGCGGTCTTCGACGACCTCACCCACCTCATCAAGATGCAGCGACTGACTGCCTGGAGGGAGGTGGCCAGGAGGATAGCCCATGAGATAAAGAACCCGCTAACCCCCATTCAGCTCTCGACCCAGAGGATCTACAAGCGGTATCGGGATAAGATACGGGGTGACATCGGGGTCTTCGAAGAGTGTACGAACACCATCATCCACCAAGTGAACGAACTGAAAAACCTGGTCAACGAGTTCTCCAGCTTCGCTCGGATGCCCTCTGTGAACCCCACGCCCAATGACCTCAATGCGATCATCAACGAGAGTCTCATCCTCTACAAGGAGGCGCACCGCGGGATACGCTTTCACTTCTTTCCTGACCCCGAGCTCCCCATCTTCAAGGTTGACCGTGAACAGATGAAACGGGCGATCATCAACCTCTTGGACAATGCTGTGGCCGCGGTGGACGGCGGCGGCGTGGTAGAGATCGAGGTGAAATACAATCCCTCCCTCCAAATGGTTACCTTTGAGGTACGGGACAATGGCAATGGAATCCCTGATGAGGATAAGTCCAAGCTCTTCGAACCCTACTTTTCTACGAAGAAGGCAGGTACCGGCTTGGGTTTGGCCATCGTCAATACCATCATCTCTGATCACAATGGCTATATCAGGGTGCGAGACAACCACCCCAAGGGAACCAGGTTCATCATCGACCTACCCCTGAGGATCTAAACAGAATGCCTCTCCTTCCTTGAAAAGTTCCTCGAAGGATGCTACACTTTCTATGAGGGAACAAAGATATGAAGCAGGGAACCGGTGTAAAAGTGGTTGCCCAAAATCGTAAGGCTCGACACGATTACTTTATCGAGGAGAGCTATGAGGCTGGAATGATTCTGAAGGGCACAGAGGTGAAGGCCTTACGCGAGGGGAGGGTCAATATAAAGGATGGATATGCTAAGATCAAGAATGGAGAAATCTTTCTGCTGGATGTCCACATCAGCCCCTATGCCTTCGGCAACCGCTTTAACCATGATCCCCTCAGGCCGAGGAAGCTCCTCCTGCACAACAGGGAGATACATCGCCTGATGGGCAAGGTACAGGAGAGGGGGTTTTCCCTTATCCCCTTGAACATCTACTTCTCCCATGGCCGTGCCAAGGTAGAACTGGCCCTGGCCAAGGGGAAGAAGTTGTATGATAAGAGAGAGACCTTAAGAAGGAAGGCCATGGAAAGGGAGGTGAGGCGCTCGTATACAGAGAGAGGAGATACGTAACCGTGTGGGGGCGAAATGGGTTCGACGGGGGTAGAGAGATAAGGGGTGCATGCCGAGGCCCCAATCCTCGTAAAAAGTGGGAACTCCAATAACTGGCAACTACGAGTACGCCTTAGCCGCCTAACGTGCGGTTAACGCCCTCCCAATCTCGCCTGCAGGTTTGGGAAGGGCGTCACTGATGCAGGCTATTCCCTTCTGATGCTTATAAGGAAGGGGTGAACACCGATAAGCTAGCGCGTGGGGATCCTGCCCGGAGGAGCCCCACGAGGCGAAAGGAAAATCCAGGCTGAGCATGGAGATCCCCTTGTGGATATGCTCTCGGACGCGGGTTCGATTCCCGCCGCCTCCACCATTAATTTTATGCCGATGAAAATGAACAGGAACGATGGGCGCCGATGGGATGAGCTGAGAAGGGTGACTATTACCCATCATTATATCAAGCACGCTGAGGGGTCCGTCCTGATCGAGATAGGGGATACAAAGGTGATCTGTACCGCTACCATAGAGGAAGGTACTCCTGCCTTCTTAAAGAACACAGGGACCGGCTGGGTGACAGCGGAGTACTCCATGCTTCCCCGTTCCGCCCAGGTAAGGATCCCCAGGGAATCGGTGCGTGGAAAGGTGGGGGGGCGGACCCAAGAGATCCAGCGCCTGATCGGCCGGTCCCTGCGATCGGTGACCGACCTGAACGCTTTTGGGGAGAGGACGATCCTGTTGGATTGTGATGTCATACAGGCCGATGGGGGAACCAGGACAGCATCCATTACCGGAGCCTACGTGGCTATGATGGACGCCTTTCGCCGGCTCAAAAAGGTGGGAGAAATCGAGGGAATACCTGTCAAGGACTCCGTGGCAGCCGTCAGTGTGGGGATCGTGGGTGGGGAGATGCTCCTTGATCTGGACTACAGTGAGGATTCTCGGGCCCAGGTGGACATGAACCTGGTAATGACTGGCAGGGGGAAATTCGTCGAGGTCCAGGGGACGGCGGAAGAGACTCCCTTTTCCAAAGATGAACTGGATACGATGATCTCCTTGGCGAAAAAGGGGATCCGGGAGTTGAGTACCATTCAACGGGAAGTCCTCGGACAAGAAGAGGATTGAAAGAGTTAGTTGTCGCCACAGAGAATCCGGGCAAACTCCGTGAGATCGAGGAGTCACTGCGCGGGATGGAGGTAAAAATCGTATCCTTAAAAGACCTCCCACCCCTCCCTCCAGTAGAGGAGGATGGGAAGACATTTCTGGAAAATGCCCTGAAGAAGGCCAGGGCCGTGGCACACCAGACCGTCAGGTTGACCATAGCCGATGACTCTGGCCTCGAAGTCGATCATTTGGGGGGAGGACCAGGGGTTCGCTCCGCCAGGTTTGCGGGTGAGAGCGCCTCGGACGCGGACAACAACCGCAAGCTCCTCCACCTCTTGAAAGGCGTCCCCCCTGCCGAGAGAGGGGCTTCGTTTCGCTGCGTTATCGCGGTGGTCGACCCCACGGGGAGGGAGTCATGGGTGCAGGGAGAATGCAGGGGGGTAATCGTGGACGAAGAAAGAGGGAAGAATGGATTCGGGTATGATCCCCTCTTCTTCCTCCTCGATCTCGGCAAAACCCTGGCTGAGCTCCCCTTAGAGGTAAAAAACAGAGTGAGCCATCGGGGCAAGGCCCTGGCCGCCCTGAAGGATGTCATTAAGGATTTTATCTAGTCATCATTGGGACTTGCAATTTCAAAGATGAAGGGTATAATCCTCTGACAGTAGTCGGGGCGTGGCGCAGCCGGGTAGCGCACCTGCCTTGGGCGCAGGGGGTCGGAGGTTCAAATCCTCTCGCCCCGACCACTATACAAGAGGTAAAGAGGTGATAGGGAGTAGGCGCCTGTAGCTCAGCTGGATAGAGCAACGGACTTCTAATCCGTAGGTCGTAGGTTCGAATCCTACCAGGCGCGCCAGTGATTTCAAGGGATTAGGCAATTAGCTTAACCCCCTTTTTTATTTACCCAAAAGAGGCAGGCCATCTAACCATACTCCCTTAAGTCTTCTTGGTCAACATTTCTCTTGATTTATCCCTTGCCTTTTTGCTACCATCAGTGCTACCATAATACCCCAAGCAAGGTGGAAAGACACGTACCGGGAAGGAAACGAATCTCCGGTTTCTCCTAATAATTATGTAACATTAGGGAAGAAGATGAACCACTGAGAACCTACCCGTAGGTCGGAGGTTCTAATCCTTCCAGGCGTGTCAAGTGATGGTGAGTGTAGCTCAGGGGTAGAGCGCTGGACTGTGGCTCCAGATGTCGAGGGTTCAAATCCCTTCACTCACCCCATATATGCGCCCGTAGCTCAGCTGGATAGAGCGTCGGACTTCGAATCCGCAGGTCGTACGTTCGAGTCGTACCGGGCGCGCCAGAATGAACGGGCCGTTAGCTCAACTGGTAGAGCAACTGACTCTTAATCAGTAGGTTCGGGGTTCGAGCCCCTGACGGCCCACCATGTTGTCACGAGGGCCCGTCTTGCCAAACTGAGTGCGAGAGTGGCGAAACTGGTAGACGCACTGGACTTAGGATCCAGCCTGTTTAAACGGATGGGGGTTCGAGTCCCCCCTCTCGCACCATAAAAAAAGAAGATCACGGTCATATCGGTGAAGGTCAATTCAGAAGAACTCGGCCCGACGAAGAAAAGATTGCAGGTGGAGGTCCCGCCTCCCCAGGTAGAGGAGGTGGTGGAATCTCTCTACCGAGACCTTCAGAAGAGGGTCAAGGTAAGGGGCTTTCGCCCGGGTAGGATCCCCCGAGACGTCTTGGAGCGGTATTACGGGGATTATGTCAAGGAGAAGGCCGTCTCCTACCTCATCAATGATACCTACCCCAAAGCCATCTCCCAAGAATCCATTGAGCCCATTGCACCCCCCCTCATCGACGCTGGAGAATTTGTGCCGGAGCGACCCTTCAACTATTCGGCTGTCGTGGAGGTGAGGCCGCGGGTCGAGGTACGGAACTATAAGGGATTGAAACTGAAGGGGCGCCGAGAAGAGGTTACCCCTGAAGAGGTAGAAGAGGCGTTGACGAGGATCAGGGAGTTACACTCCCAGGTAAAGCCGGTGGAGGGACGCGATCGGGTGCAGAAGGGGGATGTAGCCCTCCTGGACTTTCAAGGCCTGCTCGGGACTAGACCCATACGGGATGGAAAGGCGGAGAACTACCTTTTAGAGGTGGGCTCCGGGACCATGGTCCCTGGTTTTGAAGAGGGCCTCATAGGGAAGCGAACAGGGGTCGAAAATGAGATAACGGTGGTTTTCCCCTCCGACCACCCCCGTAAGGACTTGGCAGGCAAAGAGATTTCCTTCCGGGTCACAGTTAAGGAGATCAGGCAGAAAGTCTTCCCCCCGCTGAATAATGAATTCGCCCGAGACGTCGGTGAATATAAAGACCTGGAGACCTTAAAGGAGAAGGTAAGAAAAGACCTGCAAGAAGTCAAGGAACGTCGATTCAAGGAGGAGTTGAGGCGGGAGGCGATCGACCAACTCCTGCGAACAAATCCCTTTGAGGCCCCCTCGTATCTGGTGGAGCGGCGGACGCAAGATCTCCTACAAGACCTCAAAATGAGGATGGCGGCCCAACAGAGAGACCTCCCCCTGCAAGAGGAACGGACGCTGCAGGGGGAATATCGGAAGGTGGCGGAGCGGGAGGTCAAGGCCTCCCTGCTGATCGAGGAGATCGCCCAGCAGGAGGGTATAGAGGTAACGGACGGGGAGATCAAGGAGCGGTTGCAAGAGATGGCCCAGGCCTATGGGAGGCCTCTGGAGGACCTCAGACAGGACTCCTCTCTGGTGGTCGTCCTGCGACGGTCTCTGCAGCGGGAAAAAGTCCTGGACTTCCTCATCACCGAGGCAAAGATTAAGGATAAAGCTTAGAGGAAACAGAGAGATGACTAATCTCATACCCATTGTCGTTGAGAGGGACGGCCGCGCGGAGAGGGCCTATGACATCTACTCACGGTTGCTGAGGGAGCGTATCATCTTCTTGGGGACGGCCATCGACGATGAACTGGCCAATCTGGTGATCGCCCAGATGCTCTTCCTCGAATCGGAAGACCCGGACAAGGATATAAACCTCTACATCAATACCCCTGGAGGGTTGGTGACCTCTGGCCTGGCCATCTATGACACTATACAGTACATACGCCCTGATGTCTCCTCCATATGCATGGGGCAGGCGTCGAGTATGGGGGCGATATTGCTGGCGGCGGGGACCAAGGGGAAGAGGTATGCTCTGCCTCACTCCCGAATCCTCCTGCATCAACCGATGGGCGGGTTTCAGGGTCCGGCCACCGACGTCGATATCCAGGCCCGAGAGGTCCTGAGGCTGCGCGAAGAGCTCAACAACATCCTGGTAAAACATACCGGTAAATCCTTGGAGAAGATCCAGACGGATACCGACAGGGATTTTTACATGAATGGTCTCCAGGCTAAAGAATACGGTCTCATCGATGAGGTTGTCATTGAAAGGCCAAAACCAAAGACGTAAAGGGGGGAAGCGATGGATAAGAGAAAGGAAGGGCGGCTCTTGAGTTGTTCCTTCTGCGGGAAGAGCCAGGATCAGGTGCGCAAGCTGATCGCCGGTCCGCGGGTTTACATCTGTGATGAATGTATCGAATTATGCAATGAGATCATCGCCGAGGAATTTGAGAAAGGTGGTTTCAGCAAAACCCCTGTCCCCAAGCCTGTGGAGATCAAGAGGGTCTTGGACGACTATGTGATCGGTCAGGAATGGGCCAAGAAAATTCTCTCGGTGGCGGTGCACAACCACTATAAAAGAATCTACACCAGAAACAAGATTGACGATGTGGAACTTCAGAAGAGCAACATCCTCCTGATCGGACCGACAGGGACGGGAAAGACTCTGCTGGCCCAGACCTTGGCCAAGATCCTGGATGTACCCTTTACCATCGCCGATGCCACCACCCTGACGGAGGCAGGTTATGTTGGTGAAGACGTAGAGAATATCATTCTGAACCTCCTGCAGGCCGCCGGCTATGACGTAAGCCGTGCCTCCCGGGGTATCGTCTACATCGATGAAATCGATAAGATTTCCCGTAAGTCCGACAGTCCCTCCATTACGAGAGATGTATCAGGTGAAGGGGTGCAACAGGCGTTGCTCAAGATCTTGGAGGGGACCACGGCCAGTGTTCCTCCCAAGGGGGGGAGAAAACACCCCCAACAGGAGTTCATCCAGGTGGATACCACCGATATCCTCTTCATATGTGGGGGCGCCTTTGTCGGGCTGGAGAAGATCATTGAGACGAGGATTGGGGTGAAGGGGATGGGCTTTAGGGCTGATATTCAGAGGAAGGAGGATAAGCAGATCGGGGAGATCTTGAAGGAGGTCCAACCGGAGGATCTGCTGAAGTTCGGCCTGATCCCCGAGTTCATCGGGAGGTTACCCGTCATCGCCACCTTGAATGAGTTGGATGAGAAGATCCTCGTCGAGATCCTCAAGAAGCCGAGGAACGCCCTGGTCAAACAGTACAAAAAACTCTTTGAGATGGAGAACGTGAAATTGGAGTTCACTGAAGGGGCCCTTCATCGGGAGGTTACCCGTCATCGCCACCTTGAATGAGTTGGATGAGAAGATCCTCGTCGAGATCCTCAAGAAGCCGAGGAACGCCCTGGTCAAACAGTACAAAAAACTCTTTGAGATGGAGAACGTGAAATTGGAGTTCACTGAAGGGGCCCTCGCGGCTGTGGCTAAGGAGGCCCTGAAGAGGAAATCGGGGGCCAGGGGGCTTCAGGCCATTTTAGAGAACATCATGCTGGACATCATGTATGAGATACCCTCCAAGGGGAATGTGCGTGAGTGTATGGTCAGTGACGAGGTGATCCTGAACGGGGAGAGCCCGATCCTCCTCTATGAGAAGGAGGCCGAGGTCGCCTAGGGAAACTGGTTGACAATAGCGGTCTGTTGATTTTATCATGACATTGCACCGTGAAAATATTTCACGGTGCAATTGAACTGGGAAGACAATTCTGGTTTTGAGTATTTTTAGGTGTGCTTCGGGTGGCGAATACACCCTGCGTCTTCAATAGAAGATAAGATTTTCCTCTTGGGGAGTTGAAGGGGTTCACCCTCCTCAAAGAGGAGTTTCAATAAAGGGGAAACGACTTTCTCGTTATCAGCGGGGGTAAAAAGAATAAACCTTCATAATATTAGGGGGCGGATAGCTCAGGTGGGAGAGCGTCGGCCTTACAAGCCGAAGGTCACAGGTTCAAATCCTGTTCCGCCTACCACGTTTTTTTGTTCATTTTTCCACTCTATTTATTTTTATTGATAATCTATGCATCACGAACGATTTAGAATCTCGTGTTAAAAGGGATTTTATTTCCTCATTCCCTCATTGTGATATGTGCTATTTCTGCGCCCTCGTTTAATGCAGGGCAGGGATTTACAAATGGGTTGATGAAAACGGAGTGACGCATTTTTTAGGAACCATTCTGCGCTTGCTTTATGTCGACCCGGAAATGAGGCCTGAAAGTAATGGATTCGAAGTGACGGTAATGAGGGTCAGGATAGCGGGCGTGGTAACCTGTACTGCTGATCTCCAGCGTTGTTAGTTAGTTGGACGCACTCAGCACGGAGTGAGATGAAAGGAGAGAGAATGGACTGGGAAGGTCTTTCAAGGGAGCAGGTTCAACTGAGGCTGCCGCTGCTCATTATCAAGGGATCAAAGGGGTTTTTAGCCTGTGGGTATATCAATGTTGAAACGTGTAATAAAACTGGTGAAGCATGTGCCATGGTAACGGGGGTGAAGACCCACGACGACATGCTGGAGGCAGAAGTTAAAGCAGTCTCTCACGAGGCAGAGAAACTCGGTGTGCGGGTCGGTATGAAGGGGCAGGAGGCATTGGAGATCTTCCGATAAGTCAGTTTTCGCGAATAGATGGGGGGAATCTATATCCTTGTCAATTATGGGATAAAAAGCATAGCTACTCATTCATTGCAGTGGACACGTCGAACCGCGCCGCTGCTTTCTGTCGGGTAAATTTCTGAACATAGAACTAGTAGGGAGAGACAGTCAATGCGCTCTGGGGAATGTTCATGAACATCAGTTTCTTTTTTAAGGGTCTTGTCATCGGGATCTCAATTGCCGCACCTGTTGGACCTATTGGGGTGTTATGCATACAACGGACGTTAGTTGCTGGCCGACTTCATGGTTTTATTTCAGGATTGGGGGCGGCAACGGCGGATGCCTTCTACGGCCTGATTGCTGGTTTGGGGCTGACATTTGTCTCAGCCTTTATGATCGAGGAACAAATATGGCTCCGTCTCATCGGTGGGGTGTTTCTCTTATACCTGGGACTGAGGGCCTTTTTGTCGACCCCCGCGGCTCGATTTGGCTCGGCGAAAACACCTGACCATGTTGGTGCGTACGCATCAACCCTCTTTCTTACCCTTACCAATCCCATGACAATACTCGCATTTGCGGCCATATTCGCCGGATTCGGCCTGGTGAGTTCAGGGGCAAATTATCTCTCTGCCGGCATATTGGTTATCGGGGTGTTTTTAGGCTCTGCACTCTGGTGGTTGACCTTGAGCAGCGTAACGGCACTGTTTCGCGAGAGGATACGTCAGGGTGGTCTGCGGTGGGTAAACAGGATTTCAGGCGTGATCATTACCTGTTTCGGTGTGCTTGCCATCGTGAGCATCAGCTTCTGAGGGGACCGGATGATTCATCAAGCTGCTCCGCTACCCGCCTTGGGACGTGGGTAAGATAGTTTAGGTCGGTTGTTATACAGCGGCATATGGATATTCATAAAAAAACTGTTTCTCAACTATATTGTCGATAGGAATTCATTCATTTTTTGTCATCAGATATCTGATTGATCTTTTTGGATATTTTGTGGCCCAAGACTGAGAGCTCATATCAGCCACGTTCTCATTGGGGAATTGAAGGCATCCTTGCAGACCTAAATCAGGAGGAGCAGCAGCCTGATGATGGTTATATTCGGATTAAGTATCATACTCTTTCTGCTGGGAATAACAGAATATATCCTCCATCTGAGGAATGTGAGGCGTATTGCCTTGCGGGTCCACGTCAATGGGACCCGGGGGAAGTCGACGACCGCCCGTCTCATCGCGGGTGGCCTGCGGGCAGCGGGCTTTCGCGTATTGGCGAAGACGACTGGATCCTCAGCGCGGTTGATCCTTGAGGACGGCACGGAGCTTCAGATTACAAGGAGAGGAATTCCGAGGATCATCGAACAGGCTCGAATCATGTCCATCGCCCGCAAGCGTACTATTGATGTGCTCGTTATGGAATGTATGGCAATCGCACCAGAGATACAATGGGTCGCAGAACATCGCCTTGTTCGCTCCCACATCGGGGTTATTACCAATGTCCGTCTCGACCACGCAGACCACATGGGATCCAGCCTCGATGATGTGGCCGATACCCTTTCTCTATCCATTCCCCGCTCCGGCACATTGGTTACAACCCGCCATTCGTTCGTTCCTCAATTCAAAAAAAGGGCAAAAGAACTCGATACAGTCGTCTTCGAGGTAACTGACCAGGGCGTTAGGGATAGGGAGATCTCTCAGTTCAAACGACCGGTTTTCCGAGAGAACCTGGCCCTTGCCCTGAAGGTTTGTTCGCTGTTGGGGGTGTCGCGAACGAAAGCCTTGCATGGGATGCGTAACACAGCGGCCGACCCCGGTGCATTGAACGTTTTTTCCGTAAAAAGGGGCAAGCGCTGTATTTACCTGGTGAACGCCTTTGCCGCCAATGATCCGGAATCCACGATGATGGCTTGGGAACTGTGGAAGAAGTTGCCTCTGTATCAGCACCTGAAGGAGATGCCGGTGATCGGGCTCTTCAATAACAGGCTCGACCGTGGATTCCGCTTAAAGAGCCTCTCAGAGATGGCTATCCCGAGGCTTCAATTATCGCACATCGTACTTGTCGGCCAGGCGACGTTCCTATCGAGGCATATGTTGATCAAGGTCGGCGTCGATGCATCACGTATCACTGTTTATAGGGGTTTTTGGAATTCAAAACAGTTTGCAACCCGACTTATCGAGAGGATTGATTCTCTCGCTGGCTGCGACGCGGTCTTGTTTGGCTTCGGGAATGTGAAAGGACCAGGGCAGATGATCGTTGAATATTT
>CAYQOD010000043.1:0-10779 GCA_964419065.1 uncultured Thermodesulfobacteriota bacterium
GGTCAGGCCCCGGCTCTGAAGGAGGGCGGCCACCTCCGCTTCACATCGTTCCTGAAAAAGAGACAGACCCGAGGCTCCAGGGACGTTCTGACCTGCCCACGCCGCGGCGTGATCACGATTCCACTGCCTTCGCTGTCGGTTCCATTGAAGAAGTCGCGTCAGCATCGTTCAATGTCAGCCCAACTTATTATACTGCATACATGCAGCTTTATATTACTGCAAAAAAATACTTCACCTTAAAATTATTGAATAAATTCAACATTTTGTCAATAGCGGGATGCCCTCAGCGCAACAGCGTCCGTCTCCCGTTATATCGGTCGGTGTCGTAGTGCGTGGTGACGTCAACGGTATGGATTTTTCCGACAGCCTCTTCCAAGGGGATCGCTGTTATCCGTCCGTTCCGGAAGCTTACCATCCTGCCGAATTCCTCTTTGACGATCAGGTCAACCGCTGCGATTCCGAAGTAGCGCCCCATGCGGCGATCATACGCACAGGGCGCCCCACCTCTCTGGAGATGACTCAGGCTGATGGATCTTGTTTCCAAGCCGGTCCCGCGCTCTATCTCGTTAGCCAGAAATTCTCCTATGCCGCCCAGGAAGGCGTGTCCAAAACTGTCCCGCCCCTGTTTCTTCACAAATTCCTTGCCCCCCCGGGGCTTTGCCCCTTCAGATACAACGACGATGTCGTACCTGGTCCCTTTCGCGCGTCCCTCGAGTAGGAGCTCATTGATGCGAGCAATCTCGAAGTCGTATTCAGGGATGAGGATGATATAGGCCCCGCTGGACTCCCCCCCCTCGAGCGCCAGCCATCCGGAGTGTCGCCCCATGGTTTCGACAACAAAGATTCTTTTGTGAGACCCGGCGGTGGTTCTCAGACGGTCGATCTCTTCGGTGATGACCTGCACGGCCGATTCAAATCCAAGCGTGTAGTCCGTCCCCACCAGATCTTTGTCGATGGTCTTGGGGATGCCGATGACCTTGATGCCCATGGTGGAGAGCTTATACGCCACCCCCAGCGTGTCCTCACCACCGATGGCCACCAGACAGTCTATGTTGAGGAGTTTCAAATTGTCGATCAGTTGCTCTGTTCGGTCATCTTTCGGGTTAAAGGGATTGAATCGCGATGTCCCCAGATTGGTACCCCCGTACCGATCCCAGGTCCTGACAATCTCCTCATCGAGCGGGAGGAGGTATTGTCTGACGTCGTCGGGTGATCGGGCATCAAGGGCGGCGATGCCCCTCCACCCCTCGCGGATCCCGACTACTTCGAAGGTAACATCTCTTTCCTGGCTGAGTCTGCTGTCCAGGGCCGTCTTTACTACCCACTTGATGGCTGGGTTCAGACCGGGGCAGTCTCCGCCACCGGTCAAGACGCCGATCTTAA
Source organism: uncultured Thermodesulfobacteriota bacterium (assembly GCA_964419065.1). GTDB lineage: Bacteria > Desulfobacterota > B13-G15 > B13-G15 > RBG-16-54-18 > CAYQOD01. Next base: position 1,384 of record CAYQOD010000043.1, read on the forward strand.
TACCCATCATTGTCCTCCATGCAGGGTGAACATAAACGCCATCATATATCCCAACGGGGTTTCTCCCCCCTATGCGGTGCCGTAGATTTTCAGCCCTTCTTCCACGCTTGCCCCTTCAATGGTAATTGCATAGATTGCATTGCACATCCTGACGGCCTCGTCGAGGGGCTTCTGGTGGATGTTGCGGCCCGTGGCATTCCCTGAGGCCCCGCTCACGTAGATCTGATCGTGCAGTGTCTGGAGAAACGTCTGTACATCGACGCTCGAACCACCGGCACAGACCACCCTGGTCCGACCGGCAGCCCTGACGGCCTCTTTAAAGATCTCCTTTGATGCCAGACCTTCTTTTTTGGGATAATTCACCTTCACAAAATCGGTCCCGAGGCACGCAGCTACCCCGGTAGCGCCAGCAATGAGGTGCGGGTCCTTTTCGTCCTTGACCGCTTTACCGCGGGGGTAGATCCACAAGACGGTGATCAAGCCATGCTGGTGGGCTCTAAAGACCATCTGGGCTGCCTGCTGCAGCATAGCCGCTTCATACTCGCTCCCCAGGTAGATCGTGTAGCCTACCCCCACGATATTCAGACCACTGCCTTTTTGAAATGCCGCCACCTGTTCCACATCGAACCACTGTTGACTCATGGGGTCTTGCCGGGCGGTTTTGACCAGGTGCGTCTTGGAGTTCAATTTGACGAGATAGCGTATCTCCGGATAATCCATGCCATAGCGGGTAATCAAGCCGAGCTGGGTTGCAAAGACACCAATCCGTCCCCGGCTGGCAATCCTGAAGAGATGTTCCGGGTCGCCGTCATCGGGGTGGATACCTTCACCGTAAAAGTCGTCATTGAGGTGTTCCACCTTCTGATCACCCGCAAAGAGCATCAATCTGCCGCTCTTGCGGGTAATCTCGAGGTAATTGCTGCGGTACGTTTCTCTCATGGCCTGTGGGACGTCGCAGGGGACCATGACGTCATCTTTTGTAATACCCATCGGTATACCCTCCTTGTTTCAAATAATTTAGGGTAGTACGTTCACGTGATTGAGCATTCATATCTTTATCTTTGTATATTACGTTGTATGCTGCAATGAAGGGTTAGATTTTTAATTATTTTGTGAAAAGCCAAGAATAAAGATTTGATCTCTTTACTATCACACATTTTTTGATCTCGCGCGCTTGCACACATCCATCGCCGCCTAACCTACAGGGATTATCGCATCCTAATTTACCGATGACATCTAAGACTCAAATCATTTCGTTTCCAGTGCTCAAACTCTTTTCTTCCCATTCCTTTACCGCGTTTAGATAGTCGTTTAAGGGGTTAAACCTTGGTTTTTGCGGCCCTTAAGTGCGAACAAGCATAATATGATAATTAACAAAAAACAAGATTTACCCGCTAATCAAAAGACTCCTAACAATGAAGAATCTTTGATCTCTATCCAGATCCACAATCTTGGGTTTATCGTATTCTCGGTCGTTCTTGTCGTGCGTGATCTTCACCACAGGGCGTATTGGGTTGGCCCTGTTTTCCTCCTCCACCTCTGCCTTCTCGCCACTGTTCAGCTCCACGCGGCTCCCCACCGGAAAGAGGAAATGGGCGACCAAAGACTTGAGTACACTGGAGGGAAACCTTCCCTTTTCCTTCGTCACAATCTCCTTTATCGCTTCAAAGGAGGAGTGCCGTTTCTCTCTGTAGGGACGGATGTGCGTAAGGCTGTCGTATATGTCAGTAACTCCTATGATGTAGGCGAATTCATGGATGTCCCTCCCTGAAAGCCCATGGGGGTAGCCGGTGCCGTCCATCCTCTCATGCTCTTGCACTATCACGTTGGCGACCTCCTCTATCGGCTTGATGAGCTCGTATCCATAGAGGGGGTGTCTCCTTATCGCACCCACTTCAGAGGGGGAGAGGGTCCCCTTCTTCGTCCATATCTGCGCTGGAATCTCCTTCATCCCCACATCGTGAATGAGGGCTGCCAGGGCTAATCGCTTCAACTCATCATCATTGTAACCCATCCCCAGAGCTACCTTCGCCCCCAGAACCGCCACGTTTACACTGTGGTAAGGAAGGTACATCTCAGGTTCTTCCCCGAATAGCGCCTTCTTCATGACCCCCCTGTCCGTCTTGAGATCCCTGATAAACCGGGGAACCTGCGGTTTGAATCTCTTCCCCATCAGGTGTGCTGGACTCGTTTTTTCTTTTGTATGGCAAAACTCGTCCCATATGTCGATCAAACAGTTGTAAATATCTTCCTCGCTGAGCTTTCGTCTCCTGCCACGACGAACTCTTGGACCGGTGTTCATGATATTTCTCTAGTAGAGTATCTCCTCTTCTACTGTTGAGGCTCCCAATTCTCGCGTACTCGAGGCTGGCTGCCTTTCATTATTCCATGATTAGAGACAAGAGGTGCTTCCTTATCCCTTCGGTCGGCACGCCTTGACGCACACCCCGCAGATATATTGTCCGACATTGTGCATTTTACGGAATTCCTTGAGTTTCTCGAAGCAGCCCAGGTGGTCGAATTCTCCCACATCCTCTTTTATGGCTCCGGCAGGGCAGACGGCAATACAGCGGCGACACGTGCCGCAGGAGCGATCTAGCGGTCTATCGATTTGCAGGGGGAGATCGGTGAGGATGGAGACCAAACGGATCCTCGCCCCATACTCCGGATGGACGATCAAGTTGTTTCTTCCGAGCCATCCTATTCCTGCCGCCTGCGCCAATCCTTTGTGGGAGATGTGTCCCCGTTGTCTCTCCCAATCCATGATCTGAGATGCGGCGATGGGGAGCGCATTTCCCCCAGCCCGCTGGATCAGGGCTACCAGGTGAAAGGCGATTCGATCCAGGGTATAGTTGGCTTGCCGGTAATGATGCAGGTACAGCGAGGTTGGGTGGTCTTCAATTCCTTCCAGGACGGCGTCCGCAAGCCGTACCCCGATAGAGATACCGAACGGGAGCTTTTTGAGAAGTTCTTCATCGAGGTCATGGGTGGCGATAGGCGTTTGTGATAGGTCTGCCGCCCCGAAGAGGTCTCCCCCCAGCCGTCGGCTCTCCTCCTGGAGCATCCGGTAGTGTATCTCCTTGATTTCCATGTCTATAGAGCCCCCATTCGTTTGAGTTGGACCATCAGGATGGAGATGGCTGCGGGGGTAACCCCGGATATCCTGCTGGCCTGGCCCAGGGTCATGGGTCTGATCCTCGTCAGTTTCTCTTTGATTTCATGGGAAAGGCCGGGGATGGCATCATACTGTATATCCGCAGGTATCCGCACCTGTTCCATTCGCCGGAACCGATCTAACAGGTCCTCCTGTTTCTGTATGTAGCCCGCGTACTTGACCTCCAGTTCCACCTGCTCAACGACCTCCGGAGGAAGGGAGTTATGGGACTGATCAAAGACCTTCAGGTCATGATAAGAAAGCTCAGGCCTTCGCAAAAGCTCCTCCAGGGACGTAACGTTATGAATGGGATTGCTGCCCAGCGCCTTCAGCGTGTCATTGATGCTTACGGTCGGTTTTACCTTGATCGTTTGAAGTCGCGCGAGCTCACGGGCAATGGCCTCCTTTTTCTCCATGAACCGGTGGTACAGCTCATCGTCCACTAAGCCGAGGCGATGGCCTTTTTCCATGAGGCGCAGGTCGGCATTGTCCTCCCGCAGGATGAGGCGGTACTCGGCACGGGAGGTAAACATACGGTAGGGCTCCTTGGTTCCCTTGGTGACCAGGTCATCGATCAACACCCCGATATAGGCCTCGGAGCGATCGAGTAGAAAGGGTTCCTCGCCTTTGACCGTGAGGGCGGCGTTGATGCCGGCCACGATCCCCTGGGCCGCCGCCTCCTCATAGCCGGAGGTACCGTTGATCTGGCCCACGTGGTAGAGCCCCTCCACCAGTTTGGTCTCCAGGGTTGGCTTGAGCTGCACGGGGTCGACGTAGTCGTACTCAATACCATAACCAGGACGCATGATCTCGACATGCTCCAGGCCTTCGATGCTGTGCAGCATCTTGAGCTGGATATCGAGGGGGAGGCTGGTGGCTAATCCGTTGGGGTAGTACTCGTGAGTGTGCAGCCCCTCGGGTTCTAGAAATACCTGATGTCTTTCCTTTTCAGGGAACTTGACCACCTTGTCCTCTACCGATGGACAGTATCTGGCCCCGATCCCTTCGATAACCCCGGTGAAGAGGGGAGAACGATCGAGCCCGCTGCTGATGATCTCGTGGGTTGTGGGATTGGTGTAGGTGATATAGCAGGGGAGGAATTCATGGGGAAGCTCTCGGGTGGCGAAGGAGAAGGGGCGAGGAGGATTGTCGCCTTCCTGCCTGCCGAGGCGGGAGAAATCGATGGTCTTACCGTCCAGCCGTGGCGTGGTGCCGGTCTTGAGCCGGCCCATCTCGAAGCCGATTTCCCTGAGGCTCTCCGTGAGCTTTGTCGATGGCAGCTCCCCCATCCTGCCAGCCGGAAAGTGGGTGAGACCGATATGGATCAGGCCGTTGAGGAAGGTCCCCGGGGCGATGATTACCGTTGTGCCATGGAATACCTCTTGGATACTCGTCTGTACCCCCTCGACCCGTCCGTCTTTGACAAGGATCCGGTTCGCCTCGGCCTGTTTGATCTCCAGACCGAGCTGGTTCTCTAGGATATACTTCATCCGCAGCCGGTAGGCCTGGCGGTCGGACTGGGCCCGGGAGGACTGCACCGCAGGCCCCTTCTTGGTATTGAGTCTGCGAAACTGGATGGCCGTGGCGTCGGTGTTCTTGGCCATCTCACCGCCCAGGGCGTCGATCTCTCTGACCAACTGTCCCTTGGCCAGCCCCCCAATGGCGGGGTTGCAGGACATGAGGCCGATGGTGTCGATGTTGATGGTGAGCAGGAGGGTTTGACAGCCGAGCCGTGTGGCAGCCAGGGCCGCCTCACACCCTGCATGCCCTCCGCCCACGACGATGACATCGTATTTTTTAGGATGGACAATCATCGCTCTACCGAAATATATTGTGTATAGTATAGCATCTTTATCCTCATGCTGAAACTGGCAAAAAATCAGGAAAGGGGTACAATAGAGACACTACCTCGGAGGAGAGGATGTACCGTATCCTGGCGGATCTGACCTTTCTACTTCACCTCGCCTTCATCATCTTTGTGGTCACAGGTGCCTTCCTAGCGTGGCGGTGGCATAGGGTGGCCGTACCCCACCTGGTCTCGGTCATCTGGGGTCTGGCGATGGAGTTTTTCCCCTCGATTCCCTGCCCCCTGACCCCCCTGGAGCAGATGTTATTGCAAAGAGCGGGGGAGGAGGCGTACCGGGGTGGGTTCGTGGACCACTATATCGTCCCCATCATCTATCCTGAGGTTGGTCCCTGGTTCCACTGGGCAGCAGGGGCCTTTCTCCTGATCATAAATCTCACCCTCTACGGACTGATGATCATCCGTATCAGGGCAAGGCGATCCAGACGGGGATGATATGAGGGGAAAACCATCACAGTGGTTTATCCCCATGGCAGAACGCAGGGACCGTCACCAGCTATGTTCAGCGCCGGGTTCGGTTCAAAGTCGTTTTGATTTGACCATGGCGGTGAGAGGCTATAGAATGGGTGTGGTTGGCACGGAGGTCCTCGGTGCAGGCGATGGATGACGTAATTGATCTCATCAAGGCGCGCAGGAGCATCAGGCGCTACCAGAAGAGGGACGTACCCAGGGAGGTCATTGAGCGGCTGATCGAGGCGGCCCGGTGGGCCCCCACGGGCGCCAACATCCAGCCCTGGCACTTTGTGGTGGTGACGCGGGAGGATCTGCGTAAGGCGGTGGGGGATGAGGCCAGGTTTCTGTTCGTCAAGTCCCGCCACGTCTCCGAGGCCCCGGCCCTCATCGTGATCTGCGGCGATGCCAAGAGCGCCTTTCATATGGTTGATTGTAGCTTGGCCGGGGCGAACATCATTATAGAGGCGACCTCATTAGGGCTAGGGACCTGTTGGATCGGGGCCTTCAATGAAGCACGGGTCAAGGAGATCCTCGGTATTCCTGCAGAAATGAAGGTGGTAGGGATCATCACCGTAGGTTATCCTGCTGAAACCTCCGCACCTCCTCCCAAGCTTGGACTTACGGAGATCCTCCATTGGGAAGGGTTCGGAGGTGCAGGGCGAGGCGCCAGGGGCCGTATGCTCCGATCAGGTCCCCTCTCGGTATTGCCCAGGATCTTCAAGATGATTTTTCGTTTCAGATAAGGAGAGACCGAATGGAGCATGAGGTGAGGGTACGGTACCCGGACGGGGTAGTGAAGACGGCCTGCGAACTCTGCCCCTGGGGATGCGGGATGGAGGTCCACATCAGGGGGGGAAAGATAGAGAAGGTACGGGGAGATAAGGATCATCCCCTCAGCAAGGGGGCCCTCTGTCCCAAAGGCCCCTCAGCCTTAGAGGTCGCCTTATCCCCGGAGAGGATCACGCACCCCATGAGGCGCATGGGAACGGAATGGAAGCGAATCTCCTGGGATGAGGCCCTGGAGATGCTCTCCGAAAAACTCACCGATATCAAGGATCAATTTGGGCCCCAGGCCTTTGCCGTGTCCATCGGAATGCCGATCCTCCTCGGGGGAAATACCACGGTGAGTTTTCTGAGACGGTTTTGCGATATCTACGGCACCCCCAATTGCTTCTCCGTGGAGAGCCTCTGTTTCCGGTGCCGCATCACCGGGTATATCCTCACCCTCGGGAAGTTCCCGGTGGCCGATGTGGCCCATGCCCGGTGTATCGTCGTCTGGGGAAACAACCCCCATCACTCAAATCCGCCCGTGGCAAAAAGGATAGAAGGGTCGATCCAGAATGGGGCCCGACTCATCTGCATTGACCCACGCAAAACCGAGATGGCCAAACGTGCTGATCTCTTCCTTCAGGTCAGACCGGGGAGTGATTGTGCCTTGGCCCTGGCGATGATGAACGTCATCATCGAGGAGGATCTCTACGACAAGGAGTTTGTTGAGGAGTGGACGGTGGGGTTCGATGAACTTCGCAGCATGGTCGCCGAGTACGCTCCTGAAACGGTCGAGAAGATCACCTGGGTCCCGGCTGGCAAGATCAGGGAGGCAGCGCGCCTGTTCGCCGCCACCAAACCGGCCTGTATCGTTCAGGGGACCAATGCCTTGGACCAGCATGCCTCCGGCATCCAGAGCTCCCGGGCGGTGGCCATCCTACAGGCCCTCACCGGCAATATCGACAACGTGGGGGGTTTTGTGACAACATCTCGTGTCCACATCAATCCCATCCGCCTCCCGGAACAGATGGTGGGTGAACCTCTCGGGGTGGATAGATATCCCCTCTTTTACGAGATCTGGGGCAGGTCCTTTGGGGAAGGGCAGGCGACGGTCGTGCCCGATGTCATCCTCTCCGGCAAACCCTATCCCCTGAAGGCCCTCTTTGTCGCCGCCTCCAATCCCGTGCTGACGTGGCCCAATTCAAAGAGGGTCAAGGAGGCCCTGGGAAGGCTCGATTTCATAGCGGTCATGGATCTCTTTATGACATCTACTGCCGAGATGGCCCACCTCTTTCTCCCGGCCGCCACCTTCTTGGAGCGGACCGAGCTGTGTGACTACTACGGGACACTGCACGCCATACCCTTCGTTACCTTGAGGAAGAAGGTGATGGAGGTGGGTGAGGCGTGGTCCGATCTCCGCTTCTGGTTCGCCCTGGCGCATACGATGGGATATGATGAGCATTTTCCCTGGAGGGACGAGGAGGAGGCCATTGAATACGCCTTGGGTCCCACGGGGCTCAGTATTAAGGATCTCTATGAGAGTCCGGGTGGTATCCCCTACGGGCAGCTCAGAATCGATCAATACAAACAGAAGGGGTTTGCCACCCCTTCAGGGAAGGTAGAGCTCTATTCCCGGACCTTGGAGGAGCTGGGTTATCATCCCCTTCCCGTACACCAGGAATCCCCTGATATCGCGGTGGAGGGGGAACGAACAGAAGCGTACCCTCTGATTCTGACCACCGGGGGGAGGAGCGTGGAATTCCTTCACTCCGAGTTCAGGCATATAGACAAGCTCCGAAAAAGGAGGCCTCATCCTACCGTCCAGCTCCACCCGTCAACCGCTGAGAAATATAGTATCACGAATGGTGATCTCGTGGTGGTTGAGAATCGCATAGGGTTCATCCGTCTCCGAGCAGAGGTGACCGACGATATCCTTCCGGGGATCGCTCATATCCCTCACGGATGGAAGGAGGCGAATGTGAATCTCCTCACCGACCACTCAGCGGCCGATCCTGTGACCGGCTATCCCGCCCTCAAGTCATCGCGATGTCGCGTTGAAAAGACGGAATGAGTTGACACTGCATCCGGCTATCTCCTATAGTTGTATGCGCAATAAGTCAGCATGCCAAGCGTTTCAATTCTGAATGAAGTTAGTGGTTGGCACAAGAATTGACAGGAACAACAGAATGAAAAACTTATATTAAAGGATGGCCTATGACGGAAAAGTCGGAGATCTACGACGCACAGACAATTGAACCCATGATTTTCACCGTTCGCGGCAAGAAGGTGATTCTGGATGTGGAATTGGCGCGGATATACGGGGTGCAAACCAAGGTTTTCAACCAGGCCGTCAAACGAAACAAACAAAAGTTCCCCACCGACTTCATGTTCCAATTGACCGTGGAGGAATATGAGGACTTGAGATCGCAATTTGCGATCTCAAGCCGTGCTTCAAACCGGTCACAATTTGTTGCCGGTTCCCAAAAGCACCGCAATCCCAGATATCTTCCTTACGCCTTTACCGAACACGGCGCGGTCATGGCGGCCAATATCCTGCGCAGTGAGCGAGCTATTCAGATGAGTGTATTTGTAGTGCGCGCATTCATCCGCATGCGGCAGATGCTCATCTCACAGCAAAGTCTTGCACACAGACTTGCGGAGTTGGAAAGGAAGCTCACGGCAAGACTCGATGTTCACGAGACTGCGATCACCGAGGTGTTGCAGCAGATCATGCGTTTGCTGAGCCCGCCACCGGAGCCGGAACCCGAACCGCCAAAGAAACGGATAGGTTTCCTAGTGAAAGAAAGACGTGTGCACTACAGATCCTTAAAAGGATCGAAAATGGAGAAACGACAATGAATCTTTCTCGGAGGGCACAAGATCAGAAAGCGTATTAAAGACAACATAGCGAGTACAGAATTCATCGGGTTTCTCAGTAATCCATCGTGGCGGAGCGTCACCCACGAACCATGAAAATTCACTATATCTCCCTCTCCCGCTGCCCCGCTCTCGTCCCAAGTTCGGGACGGAGGCGGGAGAGGGCAGGCCCGCCCTCGGCTTCGCCAGGGCGAGGCCGGGGGGTGAGGGTGGTTATAATTTTTCCCCCTCACCTTAATCCTCTCCCCGAGGGGAGAGGAAATCCAGAGGTTTTATTTTC
>CAYQOD010000044.1:0-10699 GCA_964419065.1 uncultured Thermodesulfobacteriota bacterium
CCCTGAGGTCTTTTTTTGAGATTTTCGTGCCGTTGCTCATCGCCTTTTTCCCCTCCATCCCTTACGCATCTTCTCACCGAACGGAATATGGTGCACTATACAGGTTCAAAGATCAAGTTCCCAAGGATATTTCCCTCCACAAGGTGACTCCTCACGATCTCTCTGGCATCATCGGGAGTTACCTTTCCGTAGACGACCTGTCCCCGATCGTCGACCACCGTTACCATCGGCTCATACTCACAATGACCGGCACATCCGGTCTGCGTCACCTCAACATTGCTGATCCCCCGCTGGGATAATTCATCGATAAGGGCCGCCATGACATCACGGGCACCAGCGCCGATACCGCACGTCCCCATTCCCACGATAACTCGCTTGGCGCCGATTCCATGCTGCCGCTGCTCCAAATCCTTTTTCGCCTTCTCCCTGATCTTTTTTAACTCCTCAAGGTTCATCTCCTCCCTCCCGTAACGTACTATTGCGCTTCGTCATCCATGCTCCAAACTCCTGAAGGATGAAGCCGATGACATGGGGATCATGCAACGGTATCCCTTCCAACTGCTCCCGTAACGACCGGGTATCAAATCTGAACTCATCCGCTTCCACCCTATGGTAGTAGCAAAAAGATACCTGAGGATTACCGATGATCAATACGCTCATGGTCTTTGCAATATCACCGAGGGGCATCCTGTCTATGTGACTGCGCTTGAAGAATGCTCGTACTTCTGTCCCCTTCCCCTCCTCGGATGTTATACCCAGATGGCCGCCACTCTGAACCGCCGCCTGTTGTAGTAAGGAGAGACCCAACCCCACTTTTCTGGTCTTCCGTGTGGTATAAAAGGGATCAGAGACCTTGGTCACATAGTCCTTCGGGATACCCCTGCCGTTATCCCTAATGGAAATCACGAGGGAATCCCTTCCTCTGTCTTCTTCGATCTCTATTTCTATAAAATCTGCCGACGCAGCGATGGAGTTCTGGACTATGTCCAAGATGTGAAGGGATAACTCCTGCATAACCTAACACAAAGAGAGGACCCTCCTCCCTTCCCTCCCCTCAAGGGCCATCGTAAGTTCAGGAAAGGACGCCTCTTCCATAAAAAGCTCGGATCTTTTCCCGCCCACCTCCGCAAGGAAGTGGGCATCGGAGGAGGTGACAAGCTGCAACCCCTTCAACTCAGAGAGCTGCTGCGCCCTCTGGAGGTCCTGTACCTCCACAGCAGTGATATGAAGGTTAGGGGGGATAAATCCCAACTGTCCTATAAGGGCAAAGGAATCCTTGTCAACATGGGCGGGGAGGCAGTACCCTCCCAACCTCTCCGCCTCACTGAAGATCTGTTCCACGGTCATCTGAACGGAATTGAGCAGCAATTTGCGCTCAAACCCCAGTATCTCCCCTTCCACAGTGACGATGGGTTGATCCCCAAAGTAATCGGGGTTGTTCGCGATATCGGGTAACGCCCTATAAACTATCTCGTCCCACTCATGAAGGACATCGAGGGTCTCAAAAAACGTTAATATGTGAACCTCCTCAATAGTCTGCACCTCCATCCCTGGAATCACCGATACGGGAAACCCCTCAGCTGCCTCAAGGACAGCTCCGACATTTTTGGCTGAATTATGATCGGTGATCCCTATAATATCTAATCCCTCCCCGAGGGCCCTCCTCACGATATCCTTGGGGGCCATCTCCAGAGCGCCACAGGGTGAAAGGCAGGTATGGATATGCAGATCCGAGACATATACCCTCAACATCAACGTTGGCCAACTATACCCAGGCGATAGAGCCTGCCCACGACCTCAAAGGTCGGCAGGGGTGTACACGTGACGGGAATCCCCTCTTCTTCGGCCCGCTGAATGGTCTGCTCATCGGGCTGTCGACCATTGGCCAGGATGATCCCCGTCGGGTCCCGCAAGGTAGCTACCGCCACGATGTTCGGATGTCCCTGGATGGTCACCCAGATATCCCCCTCCTGGCTGTTGGCCATGACATCGCTGAGCAGATCGCTGGCATATCCTCCCCGTACCTCTCTGTCGAGCCCCCCTGGTGCGGCTTTGATGGTCAGCTTGAGTTCATCGACAAGTTCTATGAGCTTCATCTCCCCCTCTTGGGTAGGGAATGGGGTCTCTTCTCAGCCCACTTCATCACCTCTTGGGCCAGATCCTTAACCCCCTCCCTCCACTTGAAGATACAATCAGTTACCTCCGCCCTCCCCTGTACGACATCCTCCGCCAGGGTCCGACAATTCGGGGCACCGCAGGCCCCGCAGTCCAGGCCGGGGAGAGAATCGTGAATCTCATCCCGCAGTTTCATCTTCTCCACGGCCTTGACGGGATCAGGATCTAAGCGACTGGCAAAGGGCCTTGGCTTCAGAGGCTTCTCGAAGACGTACTCACCTCCTTTGAAACGTTTCACCACCTCTTCCCGTCTGATCACCGATTTCTTTTCCCCACTGAGCATCAGCTTCCTTATCCTCCCCCTGGCCACGTATCGATCAGCCACGGTCAGGGCCCCCCCCACACACCCCTCAGGACAGGCCCGTGCCTCGATAAACTCTATGTTGCGCAGCTTGCCGTTTTCTATCTCATCGAGGACATTAATGACGTTCTTGATCCCGTCTACCACAATGCTCTCCTTGTCATCACGCAGGCACCGTTGGCGCTCCAGCTGTCTGATCTCCCCCCCCTTCATCGCCCATCCTATCCCTGTCCCCGTGGCCTTCTGAAGATCCTCTTCTTCCCTTCCCTCCCTCAGGGCCGCCAACAATTGGCCATAGATGGCGGCGATAGATATGGTCCCATCTATGTATGATCGCTCCTTTGTCTCCGTCTGCGTTATTGCCACCATCTTGGCCGGGCAGGATACCAGATAAAAGATACCTATCCTTTCCTCCTTCAAACCTAGTTCCTTCGACCTTGCCTTCCTGATATCCTTGGCCACGATCTCTGCAGGGAGATCAACGGGATTGATCTGGTCAACGAAGTTGGGAAACCGGGTCTGTATCAGCCTGATGATGGCTGGGCAGCGTGAAGAAATAATGGGGTACGGGCCACCATAATCCTTGAGGTATTCCTTGGTGGCGATGCTCGCTATCTCTGCCCCCAGCGCCTCTTCATAGACGTCGTTAAAACCGAGGCCCTTGAGGGCACAGAGGATTTTGTTCGGTGCTCCCTCACCGGGAAACTGAGCATACAATGAGGAACTGGGAATGGCGATGGTATAGTCATAATTTTCGAGGTCTTCCAGGCCGTGGGTCCTGGCGGTGATGGCATTTTCAGGACAATCACGGAAACACTTTCCACAGATGATGCACTTATTGGTGAGGATCCTCGCCTTACCCTCATAGATCCTAATAGCCTCGGTGCGGCACGACATCATACAATTGACACAACCCTGACACTTCTTCTCATCGATGGTGATGATTCCATACGATTTGTTCATTCTCATCCTCTATGAGAAAGAGGGGCCTTGATGATCATCTCCACTACGGTCCGTTCACCCACGGTGGAGACGATGTTCAACTCATCTACGTTCTTCTTGATATTGGGAAGCCCCATCCCTGCCCCAAAACCCATCTCCCTGATCTCCGGGGGAGCGGTGGAATATCCCTCCTTCATCGCCAACTCGATATCCGGTATGCCAGGTCCTCTGTCCTCCACCACGATCCTCAACGCCGCAGGGCGTATGGTGAAGTGAAGGACCCCCCTCTCCGCATGACAAACGACATTCATCTCTGCTTCATAGGAGGCAATGGCCACCCTCCTCACAAACGCGGGATCGAACCCGAGCTCTTTTAAAACCTCCTTGACCTTGCTCGAGACCTTTCCCGCATTACGGAAGTCCTTTCCCTCGATCTCATAATCCCACTTCAGGGCACGATTTTCCATCGACGCGTACTCACCAGATGGTCCCCGAGCTTCCGACCAGTCCCCTCATCGCGAGCCTGGCGCATGCCTCATACAGGAAAAGCTTGGTGGCCAATAACGGAATGCCCTTCATCTTGGCCAATTCAATGGTCCTCTCATCAGGCCTCTTTCCATGGACAAAGGCGATGACCTTGATGTCCGCCATCTCCGCCGTCCGGATCACCTGGGAGTTGATCAAACCCGTAATGAGCAACTCACCCCCAATGCTCTGACTCAGGACATCGCTCATCAGATCGGCGGCCTCCGCCATCTCGATCTCGAGGTGAAGATCGATAGGTTTCCACAGAAGCTCAGCCTCTAAAATCCCCTTAATCTCCCAAAGCTGCATACCGTTATACTATTATACTATCCCACCTTCTCCAACTCTTCAACGAATTAAAAATGAGCAATGCCGGGGGGCGGGCTCGCATCAGGATACATAGTATTATTAGGTATAGCGAGTACCTTTTTACAATAAGAACTGGATGGACCGTTGGGCCAGGTCCAGAAAGGTGGAGGGCAAGATACCGAGCTGCAACACACCCCATACCGATATAATGACCGCTAGGACAGCAGCTGGTGAAAAGGCCCCTATCACTACCTCCCTTTCCGATTCCCTGAAGTAGATGTAAACCAACACCCTCAGGTAGTAATAGGCGGCGACCGCACTGTTTAAGACCCCGATGACGGCCAGCCAGTAATAGTCGGCCTTGATCGCGGCGCTGAACACATAAAACTTGGCCATGAACCCGGCCATAGGGGGCACGCCGGCCAGCGAGAGCATGAAGATGGACATGGCGGCTGCCAACAGGGGGTGCCGAAAGCCGACCCCTGCATAATCGGCCAGTTGGGTGTTCTCCTCCCCCTTCCTCCCCAGCAGTATTACCACGGTAAAGGCACCGATGTTCATAAAGGTATAGGCCAAGAGGTAAAAGAGGATGCTCGACTTGCCCAGTTCATTTCCCGCCACAAAGGCCACCAAGATGTAGCCAGCATGGGCGATACTGGAATAGGCGAGCATCCGCTTGATATTGGTCTGCGAGAGGGCGATGATGTTGCCCACCGTCATGGTAGCCACCGCCAACAGCCACATGATCTGGGTCCAGTGGGTCTGGAGGGTCGGCAGGGCGTAAAAGAAGACCCTGAGGAAGGCGGCAAACCCTGCTGCCTTGACCCCGGTGGCCATAAAGGCGGTAATGGAGGTCGGGGCCCCCTCGTATACATCAGGGGTCCACATATGAAAGGGGACTAGGGCGATCTTGAACCCGAAGCCGATGATGAGGAGGGCGAGCCCGGTGATGAGGATGGGAAGCCCGCTGATCCACGCCCGCTCTGACAGGACCTGGCTGATCCCGCCCAGATCGAGGGTCCCAGTGGAGGCGTAGGTGAGGGCGATGCCGTAGAGGAGAAATGATGAGGCGAAGGCACCCAACAAGAAGTACTTAAAGGCCGCCTCCACCGATCGGGTATCATCACGCATGATGCCGGCTAGGACATAGATGGAGATGGACATCACCTCCAGCCCTAAAAAGATGATCAGGAGGTTGACCCCTGAGACCATCAGCATCATCCCCATGGTAGCAAATAAAATCAAGACGTAGTACTCACCGAAATCGATCCCCTCCCGGTTGGTATACTCCAGGGAGGCCAAGACGGTCAGAAAGGCGATGATTAGAAACATGACCTTGAAAAAGATGGAGAACGGGTCGACCGTGACCATGTCTGAAAAGGCCCTCATTTCCTTGCCGATCACCAGGAACAGCGAGAGAAAGGCCATCACGACCCCTCCGAGGGCGATAGAGCCGAATGATCCCTTTTTCTGGCCGCGGGCAAAGACGCTCAGGATCAAAATTGCCAGGGCAAAGATGGTCAAGACCAACTCCGGGGCGATTACCTTCAAATCTGCCGCTGAAAACTGAACCGTGAAGATCTCCATCTCCCACTTACTCCTTTGTGCTCACGAGCGTATGGTTAGAGGCCCCCTCACTCTCGACCGGGGATGCCACATGCTCACCTAGTGGCGTCATAACAGTCCCCTGCCGCGCCTTGATATCGTAGAGGAAGTGCTGTACCGAGAGGTCCATCTTCTTGAAGAAGAACTTCGGAAAAACCCCCATCCAGATGATCATGACAACGATGGGTGCCAGGGTCATGATCTCCCTGAGGTTGAGATCCTTGAGCCCCCGATTCTCCTCGTGCTTGATATCCCCGAACATCACCCGTTGGAACATCCAAAGCATATAGACCGCCGCCAAGATCACCCCGGTGGCGCCGAATACCCCGTAGACAGGATTGGCCTTAAAGGTCCCTAAGAGGATCAAAAACTCCCCCACAAAGCCGTTGGTCCCCGGCAGGGCAATGGAGGAGAGGGTCACGATCATGAAGAAGGTGGCAAATACCGGCATCACCCGGGAGAGTCCCCCGAAATCGGCGATCAGCCTGGTGTGTCTCCTCTCGTAAACCATTCCCACGATCAAGAAGAGGGCCCCTGTGCTCACCCCGTGATTGAGCATCTGATAGATGCTCCCCTGCACCCCCTGCACGTTGAAGGCGAACATCCCCAGCATGACGAAGCCGAGGTGGCTCACACTGGAGAAGGCAACCAGCTTCTTGAGGTCGTCTTGCATCATGGAGACGAGGGCACCGTAGATGATCCCGACGAGGGCCAAGATCGACATCACAGGGATCGCCTTGAAGGCGGCCGCCGGAAAGAGGGGGATGGCAAATCGGATGAATCCATAGGTCCCCAGCTTCAGGAGGATGCCGGCTAGGATCACGGAGCCGGCGGTAGGGGCCTCCACGTGGGCATCGGGCAACCATGTGTGGAAGGGGAACATGGGGACCTTTATGGCAAAGGCCACGGCAAAGGCTGCAAACATGATGTACTGGGTCTTGAGGGGAAGGGCGAGCTGATAGAGCTTAAAGAGGTCGAAGGTGTAGACACCGGTGGCCTTCCCGTTGATAAAGTAGAGGGCGATGATGGCCACCAGCATCAGCACGCTCCCCGCCATGGTGTAGAGGAAGAACTTGACGGCGGCGTAAATCCTCCGCGGTCCTCCCCACGCCCCGATGATCAGGTACATGGGAATCAACGTGACCTCCCAGAAGACGTAGAAGAGAATGAGGTCTAGGGCAATCAAGACCCCGATCATCCCGGTCTCGAGAAAGAGGAACGCTACCATATACTCCTTGACCCCCTTCTCCACCGCCCTCCAGGAGCTGAGGATACAGAGGACCGTCAGGAAGGTGGTCAGGAGAATCAGAAAGAGGCTGATCCCATCGATCCCTATATAGTACGTAACCCCCCACTCCGTGATCCAGGGGGCCTTCTCCACAAACTGCATCCCGGCCCTGCCTGCATCGAAATAGATAAAGAGGGGGAGCGAGACGATGAATTCAATGATGGAGATGATCAAGGCCACCCGTTTGAGAAACTCGTCTCGTTCCCTCGGTATAAAGAGCAGCAGCACCGCCCCTGCTAGGGGGAGGAAGGTGACTATCGTCAAGATGGGGAAACCCAGTTGGTTCATGGGAGACTCCTTACCTCATCAAGAATATGATGACCACCACTGCGCCGACGATCATACCGAGGGCATACCCCTGTACACGGCCCGACTGGATCGCGCGCAGGACCCTTCCGCCCCAGAGCATAAACCCCGCTACGAGATTGACGGTTCGATCCACGACCCCATCGTCGAACTCCCGCCAGAGGAAGGTGCCCCACTTCTTAGTGGTATTGACAAAGCAGGCCTCATAGATCTCATCCACATAGTACTTATTGAAGACGACCGTATAGAGGGTCCTAAACCGTTGGGCCAACCGCTTGGGGACATCGGGCTTCAAGATATAGAGATAAAAGGCGATGCTGATCCCGATCAAGGCGATGATCACAGAAACGGCCATCAGGGTGAGTTCAAGGTTGACCCCACCACCCTCCATTCCACCCCCGCCGGCATGGGCGGGCCTGATCAGGGAGAAGGATGCATGCCCGACCCCCTCTGGGTGCCCTCCCAATACCGGAGCGAGAAACTCATGGAAGTAGTTCCTCCCCCCGAGGACATGAGGTATCCCCACGTAACCGCCGATGATCGAGAGGACGGCCAGGATGATGAGGGGGACGGTCATGATGGGCGGAGACTCATGGATGTGCTGTGTCACCTCCGTTGATGCCCGGCACTGTCCCAAAAAGGTGGAGAAGGTGAGCCGGAACATATAGAAGGCGGTCATCCCCGCAGCAGCTGCCCCCACGGCCCAGAGCAGGAGATGTCCATGGATGCTGTTGAAGGCCTGCCAGAGGATCTCATCCTTGCTGAAAAACCCGGAAAGCCCGGGTATCCCTGCGATGGCCAGGGTGGCCATCAAGAAGGTCCAGAAGGTGATGGGCGTCTTTCTCCACAGCCCCCCCATATTTCTCATATCCAGCTCCCCGCTCATGGCATGCATCACACTGCCTGCCCCCAAAAAGAGGAGCCCCTTGAAAAAGGCGTGGGTCATGAGGTGAAAGATGCCCGCACTGAAGGCACCCACCCCCACAGCGAGGAACATATAGCCGAGCTGGCTGATGGTGGAGTAGGCCAGCACCCGTTTGATATCGAACTGCAGAAGACCCATGGAGGCGGCAAAGATGGCCGTGGCAGCACCGAAGATGGCCACGGCCGCCATGGAGACCGGTGCCATGCTGTACAGAACGTTGCACCGGGCGATCATGTAGACGCCCGAGGTGACCATGGTGGCGGCGTGGATCAGGGAGCTGACCGGGGTAGGACCCTCCATGGCGTCTGGGAGCCAGACATAGAGGGGGATCTGGGCCGATTTCCCGGTGGCACCCACAAAGAGCAGGAGGGTGATCAGGGTGACGGTGACCGGATCGAGGAGGTGGGCCTTGGAGAAGACCTCATTGAACTCCAACGACCCGAGATGGACGAAGATCAGAAACATCCCCAGCAGGAAGCCGAAGTCCCCTACCCTGTTGACCACGAAGGCCTTCTTGCCAGCATTGGCGGGTGCATCCCGTTCGAACCAGAAGCCGATCAAGAGATATGAGCAGAGTCCAACCCCCTCCCATCCAACGAACATAAGCAGGAAGTTGTTGGCCAGGACCAGCGTCAGCATCATGAAGACGAAGAGGTTGAGGTAGGCGAAGTACCGGGTAAATCCGGGGTCGTCATGCATGTAGCCCACGGAGTAGATATGGATGAAAAAACTCACCCCGCTGACCACCATGGCCATGACGATGGAGAGGGGATCAACCTTATACCCGATGACCGTCTTAAGATCTCCCGACACGATCCAGTCAAAGAGTACGATATCGGGCACGGCAGCCCGGACATCGGGAGAGAGCTTGAGGAGGCTGAAAAAGATCAGCACGGAGAAGAGAAAGGAGAGCCCCAGGGCGGAACACGCCACCCATCCCACGGTCCGCTTGTTGAGGTGACACCACCTCCCGATGAGGCCGTTGAACAGAAACCCTATGGCGGGAAACAGCGGTATCAGCCATACATAGTCGATCATAGGGTGCTCCTCCCTCCCGTCACCACTTCAAGAGGTTTATCTCATCCACCGTAATGGTCTTGCGTCCCCGGTAGAGGAGGACAAAGATGGCCAGTCCAACGGCCGCCTCAGCCGCCGCCACCGTCATCACAAAGAAGACCACCAACACACCGTCCAGGGAATTGAGATAGTGCGAGGCGGTTACCAGGCTGAGGTTGACGGCGCTGAGCATCATCTCGATACACATGAAAATAACGATGGCGTTCCTCCTGATTAAGACCCCCACCGCCCCGATGGCGAAGATCAGGGCGCTCAGGATCAGAAAATAGACAGACGGCACACTGGAAAGCATCTCGGCTACCTCTCCTTTTTGCTCAAGATCACCGCCCCGATAATCCCCACCACGAGGAGGATGGAGGCTATCTCAAAGGGTAAAAGGAAGCGGGTAAAGAGGAGGCCTGCCACCGCCTTGATATCGCCCACCTGGGTTATCCTCTCTGGGGTATACTCGCCCCACTCTCCTGGCAAGACCTTAACGCCGACCCCGTAGATGAGCTGGACAAACAAGATAACGACCAAGACCACCCCGATCACCTTGGCGGGGGAGAGCCGGATCTTGCCCCTCCTCTCCTCTTCTTCCACACTGATCAGCATGATGACGAAGATGACCAGCATCATGATGGCCCCTGCATAGACCATCACCTGGATAATGGCGATAAACTGGGAGTTGAGCAGCAGGTAGAGCACGGCGATGCAGAGAAAGTTGAGGATCAGAAACATGGCCGAATGGATGGGGTTTCGGCGCGTGATCACCATCACCGCCGCAAAGATGGCGGTCAGGGCGGTTACGACAAAGGCGATCCAGTAAAAGGGGCTCCCCGGAATCATCTATGCCTCCTGCGGCTTGTTGGTCAGAAGCCTATCCTTATCCAGGATGAGATCCTCCCGTCGATAGCCCACAAACTCATAGTTCTTCCCCAATGTAATGGCGTCTACCGGGCATGCCTCGGCGCAGAAACCGCAAAAGATACACCTGACGGTGTTGATCTCATAGGCCTCGGGATACCGCTCCCCCCCCTCCAGCTCCACGGCCATCAGATGGATGCACTGGGAGGGGCAGACGGCCACACAGAGCCCACAGGCCACGCAGCGGGTATCACCCCTCTTGTCGCGCTCAAAGTAGTGGACACCCCGCCAGCGCGGGGCCACCTCCCGCTTTTTCTCAGGGTACCGGATGGTCACCGGCCGGGAGAAGAACCGCTTGAGGGTAAGCCGCAATCCCTTTAAGAGTGGAATGATCATTCCA
>CAYQOD010000045.1:0-10581 GCA_964419065.1 uncultured Thermodesulfobacteriota bacterium
AGACGGCATACGAGATCGTGATGTGACTGGAGTTGACGTGTGCTCTTCCGATCTTGGGCTCTCCCGCTGCGATTTACCTTGCCAGTGCCGGGGTAGGAAAACTCACGTTGGTAGATTCTGATGCTGTTGACCTTTCTAACCTTAATCGCCAAATCCTCCATTGGGAGGACGATATTGGGGAGGAGAAGGTCCTCTCGGCTGCCCGAAAGCTCAGCCGGCTGAATTCGTCGGTTGAGATAACTCCCGTGGCTGTGAAGATAACAACGGAGAACGTGATAGGATTATTGCAAGGGGTCAACATCGTCATAGATTGCCTCGATACTATGGAGACGAGGTTCATCTTGAACGAAGGATGCGTTCGGAAAGGCACTCCGCTCATCCATGGGGGCATCTATGGACTGACGGGAGAAATAACTACTATTATCCCAGGAAAAACGCCATGCTTTGCGTGTATATTCCCTCGACCGGCCAAAGGGAAGAGGCCCTTTCCCGTCTTTGGGGCTACCCCGGCCCTTATTGCTTCCCTCCAGGTCATGGAGGCAATAAAGCTTATCTCAGGATTTGGGGACCCACTGGCGGGAAAGATGCTGTATATAAATGGAGAGAACATGGAATTTATTTTCGTAAATTTAGAAAAAAGCCCCGACTGTCAAATTTGTGGTAAGGGTGGTACATGAGTCGTTATGAGGAATCCGTAGGGGACACCGTAGAATGGATTGATCGCCGGCCTGCAATCAGTTCGCTGAGGAAGGATTTGCAATGGCGACCATGAGAATCTTTGTGAACGACTTTGAGATGGAAGTGCCTCATGGAATTAACGTTTCTCGATTATTGGAAATCCTGGAGGAATCCTACACAGCCGATATGGTCGTCGAGATCAATCACCGATACATCCATACCAAGGATTTTAATTCCACGGTACTGGCAGATAATGACCACATCGATATTATACACTTGGCCATGGGAGGCTGAATTTCCGTGTCTCGTCACATAGCCGATACAGTAAGATGGGCCGGTAATCACTATCCTGAAGGGATTGACAGGAGTCGTCTCGGCTGCTATTATCCCTGACACTTTTACCACGCCGGAGCCCTTCGGATAATTCCCCGGGAGAGGAGATAACATTATGGCTGCTCGACCTCTGCGCATCACGGATACCACATTCAGGGATGGTCACCAGTCCATCCTCGCCACCCGCCTGCGCATCGAGGATATGGTGCCCATAGCACCAGAGATGGACAAGGTAGGTTTTCATTCCATGGAGGTATGGGGCGGTGCAACCTTTGATGTCTGCATCCGGTTCCTGAACGAGGACCCGTGGGAGAGGCTTCAAACCCTGAA
Source organism: uncultured Thermodesulfobacteriota bacterium (assembly GCA_964419065.1). Taxonomy (GTDB): domain Bacteria; phylum Desulfobacterota; class B13-G15; order B13-G15; family RBG-16-54-18; genus CAYQOD01. The sequence goes on from CAYQOD010000045.1 coordinate 1,342, forward strand.
GGGATTGCTACCTCGCACCCCCTTACAGATGCTCCTTCGTGGGCAAAACCTTGTAGGGTACAGAAATTATCCAGACGATGTGGTGAAGCAATTCATCCGAGAGGCCGCTGAAACTGGTATAGATATATTCCGAATTTTCGACGCCCTGAATGACGAAAGGAACCTGGAGCTCTCAATAGAGACGGTCAAGGAGTGCGGAAAACATGCCCAGGCTTCCCTCTGCTATTCCCTCACGGAGAATAGAATGGGCGGGAATATTTTTACCCTGGATTATTATATCACCAAGGCCAAGATCTTACAGGAGATGGGAGCCGATTCCCTCTGCATCAAGGATATGGCCGGTTTGATTTCTCCCCCGGATGCCTATGAGTTAATGAGTACCCTGAAGAGGGAATTGGAAATCCCCATTCAGCTCCACACCCACTACACGAGCGGATTGGCCTCCATGTCATATTTCAAGGCCGTTGAGGCAGGTGTTGATGTCGTGGATACCGCCCTGGCCCCCTTGGCCATGCGCTCTTCGCAGCCTCCCTGTGAACCTCTTTTAGTAGGACTGCTGGGCACCGAGAGAGATCCTGGTCTAGACTTGGATCTCGTCTTCCATCTGAGTGAACACGTGGAGAATATGATGGAGAAGTACCGGGATCTGTTACAGGACACTCGGGTGGCACTTATTGATATTCAGGTCCTCAAACACCAGATCCCCGGAGGGATGATCTCGAACCTCATCCAGCAGCTGAAGGAGGCGAAGGCCCTCGATAGGCTGCCTGAGGTCTATGAGGAGATCCCCTCCACCCGCAAGGATATGGGGTATCCCCCACTGGTCACCCCCACCAGCCAGATCGTCGGGGTTCAGGCGGTCCTCAACGTCCTCTTCGGTCGATATAAGGTGATCACCCAGCAGGTGAAGGACTACTTTTACGGCCTGTACGGAAGACCTCCGGCACCGGTAAACCCTGAGGTGCAAAAGCTTGCCCTCAAGGGATACCCCCGAGGGGAAACACCTATCGATTGCCGTGCTGCTGATATATTAGAGCCCGAAATGGGAAAGGCCGAAGAGGCGACCAAGGGGATCGCGCGCACGACCAAAGATGTTTTAATATACGCCCTCTATCCTCAGTCTGGGATGGAATTCCTCAAGAAGAAATATGGTATAGAGGATTCGAAAGAGGGATAACTCACGTTACCTCCTCTTTCTCAGTCGTGTCTGACATGCGGAGATGTGCTGAAGGGGCGGAGCATACCTTCACGAAGACCTCGGGCGAGAGGGGAAGGAGATTTTTGGCGTAAAAATCGGAGACTGATTCCAGCGGTGGTTTCACTACCCCGTGTCGGCTGTTATACCTCCCCCATTTGTGATCTCAATGGTCTGTTAAGTGAAGGGTCGTGAAAGATCGCGAATTGTGCGGAGATAGACCGGAGGTGAGGTATTCAACAACATTTCTTTAAAACCTGTTGAAAAGTCTTATGAAAAGTAATTAACGTCCATATATCACAGGGAAATTGAAAACATGCCTAATATTTAGGCAAAGCAAAAGGTCAATAAAAACATTCGGTTATAGAAAATTTTTCGTTTCTGATCGAAATATTTGAAAGGATATGCCCAAACCCCTTATTATGCACAATTTTTCAACATCGTGTCCTAAAGAACTGTTCTCCCCCCTTACATGGACGTACAACAACCTCTTCTCTCTCCCTTGCTTTTTTGCTCTCCCTGATCTGTCCCCCGAGAAATTGAACGAAATATGGGACAATAAAATCATTTAAATGTGAACGCTACAGGGTGATACCGTCAAAATTAGGTTAGGATATGAAAGGAAGAGCATGAATGCCGAGGATACTGTAATCGTCGAAATAAGAAAGCCCCGACAAACAGGGGAAGCCGAGACCTGTGCTCGGCTGATGACCGATTCCGAACCCTGGATAACGTTGCAGCGCAACTACGATGATTCACTGAAAAGAGTGACCGACCCTTCGCGGGAAGTGTATGTCGGATTGGTCAACGGAGAGGTCGTGGGATTTATCATCCTCTGCATGGAAGGTGCCTTTAGAGGTTATATTCAGACGGTTTGTATTGCGCCAGCGTGGAGAAATAGAGGCATAGGAAGCAAGTTGCTGACCTTCGCTGAGGAAAGGATATTGAGAGAAACTCCCAATGTCTTCATGTGTGTTTCATCCTTCAATAAGGATGCGCAGAGACTATACCAAAGGCTTGGATACAAAGTCGTAGGCGAGTTGAGGAATTACATAGTTTCAGGCCATTCCGAAATTTTGCTGAGAAAGACGATTGCGCCCCTCACAGGATTTAAGAAGGGGTGACGAAGACCCCATCAAGTTTCCAAAGGAGCTTTACAATCTTCTGCTGCGTTCGACCTTCCCCTCGCCGATGTCACGTCGGGGTTCGTCATATGGCAGAGCTTGACAGTAAACATGTAAGAGCCTCATGAATCTCGTAATGTTTGATATCGATGGTATCCTTACTTAGGGACACAGGAGATACTGATGAACGTTGCTTCGTCCAGGTCATAATCGAATACAGGATATGAAAAAGATGGGACTACTGCAGGGATATAGATGAGTATAGAAGTTGTCATCAAAACCGCGCTCTATTTTCTGGCGCTGATCAATCCCGCGAGTAAGGTACTTATCCTTTCCTCTATACAACCGCGATATTCCAAGGGGAAGCTTCTGCGTGTCTCGGTGCGAGCTACGCTCGTTGCCTTGCTCATTTTGTTCCTGCTCTCGGCTATAGGCTCTTTCATCTTAACGATTGTCTTCCACGTTGAGATATACTCGCTTCAAGTTGCGGGTGGTATCGTGTTATTTATTGTAGGCTTGACGGCAGTGAGAAAAGGCCGCTTTTATGAGAAGGAATTGTACGGGGCTTCTGATGATATCTCCATTGTCCCCTTGGGCGCCCCTTTGATTGCAGGTCCGGGGACGATAACAGCAGCCATTTCGTTTTCATCATCTCATGGCATAGTGTTGACGATAGCATCTCTTACCATAGCCCTCGTGATCAATCTCGTAATTATGTTGTCATCTCTCTGGATAGGCAGGACATTGGAGCGTTTCGCTGCTATCGGTCCCCTGATCAGAATAACGGGTTTAATCGTGGCGGCAGTAGCGGTTCAGATGGTGCTTACTGGAGTTGCACAATGGCTGAAGATAGCTCTGCCGGTTAAGGGATAACATACCCATGAGTGATGAGGTTATGAAGACCAGATATGACGAGATTCGACCTTATACGACCAAAGACAGCTCGATCATCCGGGAGTTGATGCACCCTGATATCCACGGTAATCAGAACCAGAGCCTCGCCGAGGCAACGGTTCCCGCCAGATCAACCACCCTGCCCCATAGACACATGAAGACAGAGGAGCTTTACCACATCACCGAAGGGAAAGGAATAATGGCATTGGGTGATAAGACGTTTGAAGTCACCGTGGGAGATACCGTGTGCATCATGCCCGGTACCCCTCATCAGATTACCAATACGGGATCCGTACCGCTGAAGATACTCTGCTGCTGCTCTCCAGCATATTCCCACGACGATACTGACTTGCTATAATTAATCGCACATCTTTGGGGGTTAGGCTACGTCACTGTTCTTCAGAATTTGAGTGACGATGGGAAGGCGGGCTGAGAATTTGGAACGATATCACGATACAATTCTAAGGATGATGTACCTCTAGACAATTGGACACACAATGAATATCTTATTAAAAAGCTTTTGTTCCAGAAAAAGATACAAAGGGGAGGATGAACTATGTCCAAGACAGAACAGTTCTTGTGGGATGCATTTGCAGGAGAGTCCCAGGCGAACCGCAGGTATCTAGCCTATGCTGCCAAGGCCGATCAGGAGGGTTACCCTCAAGTGGCCCGTCTCTTTCGGGCGGCCGCAGAGGCAGAGACGGTTCACGCCCATAATCACCTGAGGGCCCTCAAGGGGATCCGCAGTACGAAGGAGAACCTGATGGACGCCGTCAGCGGCGAGACCCATGAGTTCAAAAATATGTACCCAGAAATGATCGAGGCGGCCAAAGCTGAGGGGCGCACGGATGCCGAGAGGACATTCTCGTATGCCAATGAGGTTGAGAAGGTACACGCCCAGCTCTATCAGAAACTTCTCGATAGTCTGGGGAGCGCGCAAGAAAGCTATCCCTACTATATCTGTCCGGTATGCGGATACACGGCAGAGAAGAAGCCCCCAGATGTCTGCCCAGTCTGTGGGACAAAGGGGGAGAAGTTCAGGAAGATAGATTGACACCGGGTAGGGTTATCTGACGAATTCTCCCTGGCATGCCCTGGAGGATCGGCATGATGGAGGGGACCTTGATACATTTTCCACCAGAAGGCCTTGAAGTCTCTTCAGGGATGGATGGTTTGCAGCAGGGATAGAGGGTTCACCTGTTTTTCAGTCCCGAAGGGTAGTCTATTCATTACCAGAACTGGATCGAAGAGATGCCATTAGCATTTGACACGCTCAACAGAGGGACCATCACCTTTGGCTTCTTTAACATCGATGTCGATATGGTCCTGTTGGATCAGTATTTTTTCTTTGCGGATACGTTTTGTGCCCTGGTGAAGGGTCTTTCCCAGGCGCAGATCGCCGATGGGTACCAGTCTCAGTTCGATGCCTATGTTATTGAGGAACCCGAAGCGATCGGCGACCTGATGGGGGCGATCCGTGGAACCCATTATCAGGGGTTCATCGGCGATGTCTACCGCCGGTTTCCCTTCCCGGTGAGACCAGAAGAGTTTAAACAGAAGTCCGATGGGTATATCAATCGCCCTCTTGTGGAAGACATACTTCGAAACTATGCCACCGTACAGAGGTTCCCCTTCCTCTATGCGCCCCAATACTCTCGAATCACCATAGGTGACTACCAGTTCAGCGAGGAGGGTTTTGCCCAGCTCGTTAGATACATCTGGAACGGTGGTGCACCTCAGTGGAAGGACAACGAGAGGCCTCCATACGTTACCGAGATGGTGCAGGAGATCTCACGGTCAGATCTTTTATTTTTAAAGGTCATGTGAGATCTTTTGCCTCGGTTGAGTTGTGCCCCCCGAATTGGGGTGCAACGATATGGACTTTATAGAGATCACTGGGAGATGTCACCATGTCAGGAAGGTTTGGGAAATATGGTGATGCCAAACGCAGGGCCCATCTTCGAAAGGCCCGCCGTACACGGGCAGGTGATCAACAGAAGGTAGCCAGGAAGAGATCACCGAAACGCTCGCGATCAACGACAGGAGGCGACCGGGTCTGAAATGAGGCATGTCCCCAGGTCCTGCACGGAACTTACACCTCGAATACTTCCTGCTCCAGCGGGGTGATGATCTCATAGCCATTTGTGGTGACGACTACGGTGTTCTCGACCCCCACGGCGCCCTCTCCTGGGAAGACGATCTTGGGCTCCACGGCGAAGGTCATCCCCTCCTCGAGGGGATAGAAGTGCCCCTGGGCAAGGAAGGGGGGCTCAGCAAGCTCCAGGCCGATGCCGTGGCCGACGAAGTGGGTCTGAAGCCCCGGTGGGCCCAGGTAACTGTCCTGGTACCTCAGCCTTTCGGCCAACCGGATGGTATCCTTGAAGAGGCTTTCGCAGTCGTCCCCTGGACGGACCTGCGCCAAGACGGCGTCGTGGATCTCCCGGCAGGCCTTAGGCGGTGGTCCATCTTTTCCCTCTGGTGAGAACTCGTTTTTTCGGAAAGGAGTATAGGGATAATACGTTTACGGTGTCAACTATAGCATGAGATCATGGCTGGGAATTTCTCAACCTCGAAAATATCTTCAGTCGTTCTAAGGCCATAGTGATGGTTTCTCGTATCCTTTCATGTCTCTTCAGGTAGTCTTTAAAAAAGGCCGTGACCTCTTTCTCTCTCCCGATGCCGGCCACCGGGACGATCGCTGCGATGACCCGCTCGTAGTGCATGGGGTGAAATTGTTCGAGCTCGTCTACGTTCGATACATACCAGTCCCACAGGTACGGTACCGCATGGGGGTTTGAGGCCATGGAGACAATAGGGATAAACTTATTGCGGCTCGGTACGTGGTTTAGGACGTATTGTTGCGTCTGTGCGATGATTTTCATGTCACCAAAACACCCCAGGGCCACCAGGATATTGATCCGTTCGTGCTCGCTCTCAGATGATCGGAACCTCTGATCAAACCAGTCGAAGGTCTCCGCTCTGCCACGCAGGGCACCGACCTGCATGACGCTCTTCATAAGATCGGGATGGATGTCTTGTCCTCTAACGAGGGATTCGAACGCATCACGCGCACAGTCTTCGATCTTCTGTGAGCCATAGAGCACTGCATGCCAGATGATCTGGTCTCTCAGGATGGATATGGTATGGCTTTCATCCGTTTTGGGTTCGAGACCGATATCGGAAAGTGCCCGCTCAAGGAGGGATCTCCCGACGGATGCGATCTTTGCCCTCTGAGGCTCAGCCATGACGAGGAATGCCTGGAGCAGGTTATCGGCAATGCTCATGAGGGGCAGGAAGGCGTCTTCATCTTGGTAATATGAGAGAAATTCCAGGTAGTCGTCGATAGGGAGATCGCCGCGTTTCACCAGGGCGTAGAGGTCGTTCTGAAGCCCCCACCGGTCCTCAGACGAGAGTTCTTTGTTCGATACCCGTTTGCCAAGTTCTGATACGACATCTTTATCACAGTATCTGACCCGGTAAAATCCGGTTTGTCCATCATTGATCTTATAGGCTACCGCCTCTGATCCGATATCAACAGTCGTTCCTTCATCCTCGAGGAGGATTGTCTTGGTTTCTGATCTACCATCCCCGTAAAAGACCCTGATCGTCATCGGGATCAGCCACTGCTGATCAGATTCATGGGGTATGTAGGTGAATCGTTTTTGCGTCAGGAGGAGATTCTCTCCTGCTCGCTGTGCCTCAACGATCGGAAACCCGGGCTGTTCAACCCAGTTCCTCATGATCGCAACGATCGGTTTTTCAGAGACATCTTCAAATGCCTCCCAGAGGTGGTGGCTGGATGCACATCCGTATTCATGATCTTTGAGATACTTCCTCAACCCTTTTTTAACGTCGTCTGCGCCGATATATCCCTCGACCTGCCGGAGGATACTCCCTCCCTTGTTGTAGATGATCGGAGCAGTGCTGCTGTTGATGGTGATTCTTTCTCGATCAGGGAGTTCTATGGGGACCGTTTCCGGTAGGGCGTCCCGTTCCAGGGCCTGATCGGTATAGGCGTGGAGGAACTGTGCCCACTCTTCCCATTCAGGGTGGTAGTGGTGGACGATGCCGATACCGAAGTAGGTGGCAAAGCTCTCATTGAGCCAGAGGTACTTCCAGTCAAAAGGACTGACCAGGTTTCCGAACCACTGGTGTACGATCTCGTGGGCGATGATCTCACATATCTTCTGTTCGCCTGCACTGGATGTGGATTCTGGATAGTGGAGCAGCAGGTTTTCCCGGAAGGTGATGGCACCCCAGTTCTCCATGGCCCCAAAGGCAAAATCAGGAATGGCAATCAGATCGAGCTTGGGCAGAGGGTAATCTATTCCATAGTAATCCTCACAGAATTTCAAGGCCTTCCTGCCAAAGGCGAGCCCAAAGCCGGCATATCGCGTCATTCCGGGCATCGTTGCGACGCGGATCAGGCCATTTCGAGGATCTTCGAGGAACTCAAATTCGCCGACGCCGAAAAAGAGCAGGTAGGTGGACATCTTCGGCGTCTGCTGGAACCTCACTAGCTTTTTCCCGCCGTCAAGACGCCGTTCTTCCATGATCGGCCCATTGGATATCGCCACGAGCCCTTCGTCGATCACCATGGTGACATCAAAGGTCGCCTTTTTAACCGGATGATCAAAACAGGGGAGAGCCATCCGGGCATAGTTCTCTTGAAATTGGGTCACCGCACTATAGTACGTCTTCCCTTCAATGAGGGACCGGCTCCGGTAGAAGCCGGCCATCTTATCATTGATGGAACCCGCGTAATCGATTCGCACTACGATCCTTCCGGCCATCTCCTCCGGGAGCGAGATCCCCACCTCCTGTCTCCGGGGGTCTACACGAAATGGGCACTCCACGAACGTGCCTTCCACCTCGACCATGCAGCTTCGGATGATCAGTTCCAAGGCGTCGAGCCTCATTTCAGTCACCGGATCATCGGCTTCAATGATGATCTCTATGCTCCCTGTGAAGGTGAAGCTCGTCACGTCCGGCTCCATGGTGATCTTGTACTGTACTGGATTAAGATTTTTCATGCGTACCCCCACGAGATGAGAGGAAAAGTAAGATACTTCAGTTGTAGAGTTATCATAATCAATGATACAAACAAGATCCAGTATTATCATTAAGCAGTGGGTTACGCAAGGGGTTAAACCGTTTTATTGGCCACGGCTCGAAGCAGAACGAGCTTGACATTTGCATATCCTCTAGGGGAATAATAGGGGGGAAAACCGCGAAAGAGAAAGGAGGTATTCTATGTCTAGTCTGCGTGACCTTGTCCTGCGCAATCGGAGCTACCGCCGCTTCGACGAATCGCACCGCATTGCGCGGGAAACCCTGGTGGAGCTGGTAGAGCTTGCCCGCTGCACCGCCTCGGCGGCCAACCGACAGCCTCTCAAGTATATCCTCTCCGTGGACCCGGAGATGAATGACCGCATCTTCCCCTGTCTGGCCTGGGCCGCTTACCTAAAGGATTGGGAGGGGCCGGCCCCTGGAGAGCGCCCGACCGGATACATCGTCATCCTCATCGACGAGACGATCACCAAGGACTGGTGGTGCGATGACGGCATTGCGGCGCAGACCATGCTGCTCGGGGCGGTGGAGAAGGGCTTAGGGGGATGTATGATCGGATCGATTGATAAGGAGAGACTGCGGCGTGAGCTGACCATCCCCGACCATCTCAAGATCCGGCTCGTGGTGGCCTTCGGTAAACCCACAGAAAAGGTGGTGCTGGAAGATACAGGGCCAGGAGGAGATACCCGCTACTGGCGGGATGAAAAGGGGGACCACCACGTGCCCAAGCGCACGCTTGAGGAGCTTATCGTTGCCTAGGAGAGGAGGTGTGGAGGGGGAGATCGTCCCGCGTTAATGGAGGCCATCCTTACATTATGTTGGAGGGGAGGGAGCCATGAAAAGATTGGTGAGAGGACTTTTGTGCCTCGTCTGCATTGTTGCAGTGGCCCATGGGTGGGGACAGGCTCAACAGGGGAGGTTCGTTCAATTGCCCACGCCCGCCTCCGATGGCACGGT
>CAYQOD010000046.1:0-10441 GCA_964419065.1 uncultured Thermodesulfobacteriota bacterium
GATGTCATAAATAACCAAAATACGTTACTATATTTGCGAATCGAAGCACTAAGCAAGCTCACCAGTTACGAGGCCAGGGGAGATTTCTTTCTTTTTTCTTTACCAGCTTGGCCACTTGATCCAGGAGTATATCGGCCACCTCTTCCTTGCTCATGAGGGGGATCTTTTTGGATTTTCCGTGGGCATCTAGAATCCTGACGATATTCGTATCGACCCCGAAACCCGCCCCAGGCTGGGTTACGTCGTTGGCCACGATGAGGTCGAGGTTTTTCTCCCGCAGCTTTGCCTCGGCATTCTCCATCAGTTCGCTGGTCTCAGCGGCGAAACCTACCAGGATATGGTGACTCTTATTCTCCCCTAACGCCTTGAGGATGTCCGGATTTTTATCCAACTCCAAGCTGTAGGTCCCGTTACCCCTCTTTTTGATCTTTCCTTCGAGGATATTCCTGGGGCGGAAATCGGCCACGGCCGCAGCCATGATGACGACATGGCAATCTTCGTAGTACTTTATCACGGCATCATACATCTCCTGAGCGGAGTAGACCACGATGGGGTGGATATCCCCTCTGGGGAGCGTGAGGTAGTGAGGTCCGGTGATCAAGATCACCTCGGCCCCCCTCCTGCGGGCCATTCTCGCCACGGCGAATCCCATCTTGCCCGTGGAGCGATTGGTGATATATCTGACCGGATCAATGGGCTCTAATGTAGGGCCTGCCGTTACCAGGATACGTTGGCCTTGAAGGTCCTTTTTGGTGAAGATATCCTCAATCTTCTCTATAATCTCTGCGAGATCGGCCATGCGTCCCTTCCCCACGCTTCCACAGGCCAGATCCCCTTCCGCCGGCCCTATAAACTGATACCCATAGGCCTTGAGCCTCCCTATGTTATTTTGCACAAAGCTGCTCTCCCACATATTCACATTCATTGAAGGGGCAAAGAGCACGGGGACCTTCATGGCCATGACCATGGTGGTGAGGAGGTCATCGGCGATGCCATTGGCTATCTTTCCCAGGATGTTCGCCGTGGCTGGGGCGATTACCATGAGGTCAGCGATATCGGCCAAGGCCACGTGTCCGATCTGAGAGCCCGTAAGGAGGCGGAACATCTCATGCAGGACAGGGTTGCCCGAGAGGGTCTGGAAGGTGAGGGGGGAGACGAACTGTTGGGCGTTTTGCGTCATCACCACGTGGACATTCGCCCTCCGCTTGACCATCTCGCGGAGGAGCTCCACCGACTTATAGGCGGCAATGCCTCCGGTAACACCCAGAATTATCTCTTTGTTCTTTAACATCCCCTTGTCTTCCCAGACGATTATTTATCGGAAGGCGGGGAAAATGTCAAGGTTTTATGGATGGATTTTTATTGACATTTCCACCTGAAAGGCTTATTTTTAAAAATAGATGACAAGTGAATATCGATTGCTAGGGGAGCTCGCAAGGGCTGAGAGATCCCGGGTACGGGGTGACCCTTTGAACCTGTATGGGTAATTCCAGCGTAGGGAAGCGGCGAAGGTTTTAACAACGGGCCGTATTTTCCGAGATGGAATGTACGGCCTTTTATTTGAATATGTGAAAGGAGTGTAATTATATGGTTATAGATGAGGTCATCATCTCCCGGGCCATCGTCGAGAGGTTTTTACAGAAGTTCAACGGCTCTCTCGAGGTTGATGTAGCAGTTGTCGGGGGAGGTCCAGCGGGTCTGGTAGCGGCATACTATCTTGTCAGAGGGGGGTATAGGGTTTCCCTCTTTGAACGAAAGTTGAGCGTCGGCGGTGGGATGTGGGGCGGGGGGATGATGTTCAATGAGATCGTGGTGCAGGAGGAGGGGAAACGGATCCTGGATGAGTTCGGTATCAGAACTGAGCGGTACCACGATGGCTATTATACCGCCGATGCGGTGGAGTCCACCTCGACCATCTGCTCCAAGGCCACCCAGGCGGGCGCGAAGATCTTCAATCTGATGAGTGTGGAGGACGTGGTGGTGCGTCAGGAGCGGGTGGTCGGTCTCGTGTTGAACTGGACGGCGGTCGAGATGGCCGGCCTCCACGTGGACCCTTTAACCATGCAAAGTAGATATGTCATCGATGCCACCGGGCACGATACCGAGGTGATCAAGGTCATTGAGCGTAAGGTAGACGCCGATCTCCTCACCCCCACGGGACGGATCATGGGGGAGAAGTCCCTCTGGGCGGAGGTGGCGGAACAGAAGACCTTGGAGAACACCAGAGAGGTATTTCCCGGGGTATTCGTGGCGGGCATGTCTGCCAACGCCACCTTTGGTGCCTATCGAATGGGACCTATCTTCGGGGGGATGCTGCTCTCTGGAGAGAAGGTCGCGGCCTTGATTGCCGAGAGGTTCGAGCAGGAGCGATGAGGAGGGTGCTGACCATCGCGGGCTCTGATACAGGGGGTGGAGCGGGGATCCAGGCAGACCTGAAGACCATCGCCGCCCTCGGGGGCCATGGGATGAGTGTGATCACCGCCCTCACCGCTCAGAACAGCCGAGGGGTTCAGTCGGTATATCCGGTTCCTCTCCCCTTCATCGCGGCGCAGATGGAAGCCGTCTTCTCCGATATGGGGGCCGATGCCGTCAAGACGGGGATGCTCTGGGACGCCGATACCGTGAGGCTGGTAGCGGAGAAGTTGACGCAGCACCGGGTGGAGAAGCTGGTGGTGGATCCCGTCATGGTGGCCAAAGATGGCAGTTCCCTCCTGGATGAGGGTGGGCGGGATGCCCTCCGGCAGACATTGCTCCCACGGGCCTTGTTGGTGACCCCAAACCTCCCTGAGGCCGCGTCGCTGGCAGGCATGGAGGTGAGGACGGTCGAGGAGATGAGGGAGGCTGCCTGTCGGATCCGTGGATTCGGGGCCGCAGCCATCCTGGTGAAGGGGGGGCACCTGGAGGGAGAACCGGTGGATATTCTCTTTGATGGATCTGGTTTCACGGAATTGAGCGCAGAGAGGATCGGGGTGCACGAGGCCCACGGGACAGGATGTGTGCTCTCTGCCGCCATCGTCACGGAGCTTGCCAAAGGGGCCTCTTTACGGGAGGCGGTGGAGAGGGGTCGAACGCTGACCCGTATGGGCATCGAGGCGGCCTTTGCAGTCGGGAAGGGGAGACTGTTCATCGATCCCTGTGTCTCCCGTGCCAAAGAACGGGAGCGGTATGAAGTAATCGGGGCCTTACAGGAGGCCATCGCCAGGTTGAAAGGAGAGGAGGGGATCGGAGGACTCATCCCTGAGGTCTCCTCCAACCTCGGTTATGCCCTTCCTTCTGCTCACGTCAGCGAGGATGTGGCCTCATTTCCCGGGAGGATCATCCGGTTGCGCGATGCCATCACAACGGTCAACACGCCCGAATTCGGCGCCTCCCAACATATCGCCTCGGTCATCCTGGCTGTTATGAGACATAATTCCTCCTTCCGCTCGGCCATGAACATAAAATTCTCCCCCTCGATCCTGCAGGCGTGTCGGGAAGCGGGATTGCGCATCCTTGGCTTCGACCGTGAGGAAGAACCGCGGGAGATCAGGGAGGAAGAGGGGCGTTCGCTGGCCTGGGGGGTGGGAAAGGTCGTGAGCGAGGCAGGGGAGGTGCCGGATCTGATCTATGACGAGGGGGGATGGGGGAAGGAGCCCATGATCCGCGTCTTGGGCAGAGACCCCGGAGAGGTGGTTCGGAAGGTCATCGAGATACATAGGATTATCAAGGGGCGAGGCCCTTTGAGGTAGTATAATATCACCATCATTGATGATTCCGAGGAGAAGAGATGGTAGAAACTCAGCTCGCCAAGGCACGCAGAGGAGAGACGACCCCTGAGATGGAGGGAGTGGCCCGTGAGGAGGGGGTGGAACTCTACACCCTCATGGAGACGGTGACCGCTGGGAGGGCCGTCATCCCCGCCAACAGGGGTCACCGAGGGCTGCGGCCTAAGGGGATCGGGGAGGGATTGACCGTCAAGGTCAATGCCAATATCGGTACATCCTCAGACCACGCCGACCCCACAGAGGAACTCCAGAAGCTCGAGGTGGCGATGGAGGCCGGTGCCGATACCGTCATGGATCTGAGCACCGGAGGAGATATCGATGCTATCAGAAGGCTTATCCTGGAACGATCCCCCCTGCCGGTGGGAACAGTCCCCATCTACCAGGCCGCCATTGAGGTGGCCCAGCGCAAGGGCGGGATCGTCTTGATGACCCCTGACGACATCTTCGATGTCATCGAGGGCCACGCCAAGGACGGGGTGGATTTCGTTACAGTCCACTGTGGGGTGACCATGAGTACCCTGGAGCGGCTCAAGGCCCAGGGGAGGATAACGGATATCGTCAGCAGGGGAGGGGCCTTTCTCACCACGTGGATGATCTACAATGAGCGGGAGAACCCCCTCTATGAACAGTTCGATCGTCTCCTGGAGATCGCCCAGAGGTACGATGTGACCCTGAGCCTCGGGGACGGACTTCGCCCTGGTTGCCTCGCAGACGCCACTGACCGTCCTCAGGTCCAGGAACTCCTCCTGCTGGGGGAGCTGACCGAGCGGGCCTGGGAGGCCGAGGTGCAGGTGATGATCGAGGGGCCAGGCCACGTACCCCTGGATCAGATCGAGGCCAACATCCTGCTGGAGAAGAAGCTGTGCAAGGGGGCACCCTTCTATGTCTTAGGGCCGCTGGTGACCGATGTCGCCCCAGGGTACGATCATATCGTGTGTGCCATCGGCGGGGCCCTCGCTGCTTACTATGGGGCGGACTTCCTCTGTTATGTAACCCCGGCCGAACATCTCAAGCTCCCCACCCCTGAAGATGTGCGCGAGGGGGTGATCGCCACCCGAATCGCGGCTCATGCCGCCGACGTGGCCCGTGGCCGCAGGGGGGCGGGGGCGTGGGATGCGGAGATCTCCCGGGCGAGAAAGGCCCTGGATTGGGAGCGGCAGATACAGCTGTCCATCGATCCTGCCAAGGCCAGGAGGTATCGGGAGGAGAGCAGGCCCCAGATGGATGAGGTCTGCACCATGTGCGGCAAGTTCTGCGCCATCAAGATGGTGAAGGACTTCTTCCGCCTGAAGGATTGAGGGGTTCATGGGAGGGGGAGTTTTCGTCACGGGGACCGATACAGGGGTCGGTAAGACGTTCATCGCTGCCGGCCTGGTGGTTTCCCTACAAGCGAAGGGGATCGATGTGGGTGTGATGAAGCCCCTGGAGAGCGGCGCATCCTCCTTTGCGTCCACCCCCATTCCGGAAGATGCCCTCTATCTGAAGGAGATATCTGCTGTTCAGGACGACCTGGACCTGATCAACCCCTACTGCTTTAAGGATCCGCTGGCCCCTGGGGTGGCTGCCCAGAAGGAAGGGGTGGAGGTAGATCTGGAGCGGATCAAGGGGATCTACGAGGGACTGAAGGAGCGCCACGATTTCATGGTAGTAGAGGGTGTGGGAGGGCTGTTGGTGCCCGTTGCCAGGGGGACCCTCCTCCCTCAGCTCATCAAGCTCTTGGACCTTCCCCTCCTCTTGGTGGCCAGGCCTTCTTTGGGGACCATCAATCATACCCTCCTTTCCCTCTTCTACTGTGCCTATCAAGACCTCGATGTGGTGGGCCTGATTATGAACAAAGCAACCCCGGATATCGATCCTTCAGAGGCCACCAATCCTCAGGTCATCGTCCAATTCAGCGACGTCCCCTTTCTGGGATCCTTCCCCTACCTGCGGGATTACGCAGGGGTGAAGGGGAACAGGGACGTGCTCGCCCAGATATTCACCCAGCATATCGATCTGGGAGGCCTCCTGCTGGGATTAGATCTCGTCTGAATACATCATCGTAACCCATATTTCCTCGCCGCCGCGGCAAAGCCCGGCAGGGCCCGCTCGATGACCTCCATCTCCACGGAGTAGGAGATGCGGAAATGTCCCCGCCTCCCGAACCCCCTGCCCGGGACGGTCATGATGTTGAAGGTCTGTTGTAGGTCTGACACAAAGGCCAGATCGTCCTCGATGGGGGATCGGGGGAACATATAGAAGGCCCCCTGGGGTTTGGCCACGGAATAGCCGTTATCAGTGAGGGCCTGATAGAGGATGTCTCTTTTCCTCTGGTATTCTCGAGGGCCCAGATGGTTTGTGCCGGCCAGGGGTAACAACCGCTGCATGAGGGCAGGGGCATTGATATATCCCAGGATCCTGTTGAGGAAGATCAAGGCCCCCATAACCTCTCCTACCCCCGGGAAGAGGGGGTTGATCGCCACATACCCTATACGCTCACCGGGGATGCCAAGGGACTTGGAGTATGAGGTCACCGAGATGGAGGGTTCATAGAACTCAAAGATAGTGGGGAAGGGGAGGTCGTCATAGATGATGGTCTTATAGGCCTCATCAGCAAGGAGATAGATAGGGACCTGCCTCCCCCTACTCTTGTTCCGCAGAAGATCGGCCAGCTCCCGCAGGCACTCCGCGGAATAGATGACCCCAGTGGGGTTGTTGGGTGAGTTGATGAGGACAACCTTGGTTCTGTCCGTGATGGTCCTCTCGATAGCCCGCAGGTCGAGGGAGAAGTTATCATCGGTGTCCACCAGGCGCATGACCCCACCATGGTTGTCGATGTAAAATTGGAATTCGACGAAGTACGGGGAGGGAACGATCACCTCATCCCCCTGATCGAGGAGGGCCTTGAGGGCGACGTTCATTCCCCCTGCGGCACCGACGGTCATCACGATATGGTCCTCTGTGAAGGGGAGACCAGTCTCCTCGGAGAGTTGCTGAGCCACAAACCTCCTCGTCTCTGGATAGCCGCTGTTGGGCATGTAGCGGTGCATCCCAGGGATGGGGTGAAGGGCAAACTCCTTCAAGGCCTCCTTCAATCCTAGGGGGGGCTCTTCCACCGGGTTACCCAAGGTAAAATCGAAGACGTTCTCCTCACCATGCACCGCCTTGAGCTGGGCTGCCGTTTCAAACATCTTCCTCACCCATGAGGATCCTTGCATGATCTGCTTCACCTTTTCAGAAATGGCCATATCATACTCCTTTCTCCCCTAAAAAATAGAAAGGCCATGGGATCCGCCTCCCATGGCCTCGGTTCTCCAGAGACAAAAAAGCCATGGGGGACCGACTGGCTCACCCATGGCTCCCTGTCACTATGCAGCTCGGCTCAGGGGCCTGGGCGAGCCCTGTTAAAAATAAAAAAGAAAAAGAAGGTGTTAAGCTTCATCTTTTGCCTTTCAACTATACGTTCTTCTTCTTTTATTATCACAACCTCACGAAATGTCAAGGGGAAAAGAGTGATACCGATGGCAATTATGCAAGATACCCAATCCATCCCAAGGGGTCTTCTAGATCATGGCATGGATACTGCGTATGCTGTATGCTTACTGAGGGTTGTATCCTTATAGGCCAGCACGAAAAAAAACGCTTGACAGAAGCGCCTCTTAATAATATTATACCAATAATAAGTTAGACCTATTAACTTAGGAGGCCATGCGAGATGAGAAGTCCTGTACCGTATCTTCGTTTTTTCAGAAATAACAGATACCTGGACCCTTACCCGGTTGAGGTCCTGAAGAGGATAGATCGTCCGACCACGTTGATTAAGGATGATGAGGTTCAGAGGATGGATGAGCGTGAGAGCGGCTTCAACAAGTGCCGTCGGGGGGACTTCGGACCTTTCTTCCAAAGAGAGGTGGACCGTTTTGTCAGGAAATACCCCCTTTCAGGGGCGTTGGCCTGGATGGCAGAGAATCTGAAAGACATCGTCGATGGTGCCGCTGCCGGGCACAAGGCCCCCCTGCCGGATGACCCCATTTTGATGGCCCGCCACATTAAAGAGATGGTCTACTTTTTGAGGGCCGATCTTGTAGGGATCTGTGAGCTGCCCCGATACGCCGTCTACAGCCATAGTTTCCCGTCGGGAGAGGAGATAGAACTCAACCATACGTACGCCATCGCCGTCCTTGTTGACCAGGATTGGAGGACTTCAGAGGCGGCCGTGGGGAACGACTGGATCAGTGCCTCCATGAGCTTTTTGTCCTATTCTACCTCAGCATTTATCGCCTGTGTCCTTGCTGAATATATTCGAAGACTTGGATATCCTGCCAGGGCACACCATGCGAGAAACTATCAGGTGGTTGTCCCCCCCATTCTGCTCTGGGCCGGCTTAGGTGAGATGTGCCGGGTCGGCGATATCGTGCTCAATCCGTTTTTGGGAATACGGTTTAAAGCGGCCATCGTCACCACCGACCTTCCCCTTGTTATCGATAAGCCCATCGACTTCGGTCTTCAGGACTTTTGCTCCAAATGCGCCAAGTGCGCCCGCTACTGCCCAGCAGGATCGATCCCCTTTGGTGAAGATGTGAAGCATATCTATAACGGGTATGAGAAGTGGGCGAACGATGTGGATAAGTGCACCAAACAGCGCGTGGGAAACAAGGCAGGTTCAAGCTGTGGTGTGTGCATCAATGTCTGTCCTTGGAACAAGCCTTTCACCCCCTTTCACCGGTTGGTACAATGGACCATGAGGAGAGTTCCCCCGGCGAGGAGGTTTGCCGTTTGGGCCGATGATCTTTTCGGATATGGAGAACCAAAACCGGAACATAAATGGTGGTTCGACCTGGAAGATGTGAATGGCGTCCTGAGGGTGCCTTCACGCGCAGGAGAAAGGGGGGATCATAAGCCACGGTAAGGTTTTGATCCCCGCAGCAATAAGACCCGGATAATCGGCATGCCAGGATCAGGCATGGGACCCCTCCTTAATTCATACATAGTCCTTGATATCCTTGAGCCGTTGATAGATCACGGCTGACGTGATAGAGTAGCCAGATCGCCAAGAGGCATGGTGAATGAGGATATTCGGCGATGAAGCACAGGAGGGATCGAGCGATGCAGAAATCAGAGAGGTTCTTCCAAGAGGCGCAACGATACATCCCTGGCGGGGTGAACAGCCCGGTGCGGGCCTTTGGGGCGGTGTTGGGCAATCCCCTCTTCATCGAGCGTGCCCATGGTTCGAGGATCTGGGATGTGGACGGGAATGAGTATATCGATTACGTGGCGTCCTGGGGTCCTATGGTCCTGGGGCATGCCCACCCCCAGGTTGTATCGGCCCTGCAGCGCGCCGCCGAGCGCGGCACCAGCTACGGGGCCCCCACGGCCCTGGAGGTAGAGATCGCCTCACTGATTGTCGAAGCGGTCCCCTCGGTGGAGCTGGTGCGGATGGTCAACTCCGGGACCGAGGCGGTGATGAGCGCCATCCGCCTTGCCCGGGGACACACCGGGCGGGATAAGCTGATTAAGTTCGAGGGGTGCTACCACGGTCACTCCGATGGTCTGCTGGTGCGGGCGGGCTCCGGCGCCACCACCTTCGGGGTCCCCGATAGCCTCGGCGTGCCCGATGATTATGCCCGCAATACCCTCTTGGCGCCCTTCAACGACCTGGAGGCAGTCAAAGACCTGGTGCACGCCAATCCCGGCCAGGTCGCCTGCATCGTCCTCGAGCCCATCGCCGGGAACATGGGCGTGATCCCTCCACGGGAGGGGTTTCTTGAGGGACTGAGGGGATTGTGCGATGAAGATGGGATCATCTTGATCTTCGATGAGGTGATCACCGGTTTCCGGGTCGGCTGGGGAGGCGCCCAGGGACTCTACGGGGTGATGCCCGATCTCACCTGCCTCGGCAAGATCATCGGTGGGGGGCTTCCGGTGGGGGCCTTCGGCGGCAGGCGGGAGATCATGGAAAAGCTTGCCCCGCTCGGAGGGGTCTATCAGGCCGGTACCCTCTCCGGGAACCCCCTGGCCATGACCGCGGGTATTGAGACCCTCAAGCTCCTGAAGGGGAGAAAGGCCTATCGACATCTGGAAGAGAAGGCCGCGCACCTCTGCACCGAGGCCGAAAAGATCGCCCGCACGGCAGGTGTGCAGGCCTCGTTCACGAGGGTGGGTTCCATGTTCTGCACCTTCTTCACCACCGGGCCGGTGGAGGACTACGCCTCGGCCAAAAAGAGCGACACCGAGGCCTTCCGTCGCTACTTCTGGGCCTTATTAGAAGCAGGGATCTACGTCGCCCCTTCTCAATTTGAGGCGGGGTTCCTCTCCCTGGCTCACACCGATGAGGAGATCGAGAAGACCCTCACCGCCCTCCATCGTGCCTTCAGGGTCGCCTGTTGAGAAACGCCAATGAAGGTAACAGGAGAGCTCGCACAATGATCTCCAGCGACTGGAGGATCTTCCAGATGTCTCAGGGGTTTTGTGGAGGGGTTCATGCTAGGCTGAGCAGAAGGGTTCGATTTTTTATTCGTTCTACAAATAGTAGATAGCAGGAAAGATTCCTCCGTCCCCTTGCCCTAAAACTCGCCTTCACTGATGGCGTTTGTTGTGCTATCCCCTACGTAGGCCTTGCGCAAGGTGATGGTAGTTTGTGCCCCCCCGGTCGCTTCAAACGGGCTCCCCTGTATGTAACGGTAGTTGCCCAGGGCCCC
>CAYQOD010000047.1:0-10031 GCA_964419065.1 uncultured Thermodesulfobacteriota bacterium
GTGAGAGGAGGGTTGTTCTCGAGGGCTATTAATTATGTCAAGGCCGTCAATGATGTATCCTTTTCAATAATAAAAGGGGAAACATTTGGATTGGTAGGGGAATCCGGATGTGGAAAGACTACTCTCGGCAGAACTATCCTTCGGCTACTGCCTACAACTTCTGGAAAGATATTTTTTGAAGACAGGGATATCCTTGATTTTGGGCATGATATGCTGAGAAGATTGAGGAGAGAAATGCAGATCGTTTTCCAAGATCCATACTGGGCGCTGAATCCAAGAATGACGGTAAAAGATATTATTGCAGAGCCTTTAAAGACACACCTTCAACTTGGGAGGAAAGAGTTAGGAGAGAGGATAACAGAACTTTTGAGGATCGTAGGTCTAGCTGAAGACCACATGATGAGATACCCTCACGAGTTTTCTGGCGGACAACGGCAAAGAATAGGCATTGCAAGAGCTATTGCATTACATCCCAAGTTTTTGGTTTTAGATGAACCTACGTCTGCGTTAGACGTCTCAGTACAGGCCCAGATACTGAATCTTTTACATGATCTGCAAAAAAGACTAAAGCTTACCTATCTCTTTATCTCCCATGATCTTAGTGTTGTTCAACATCTAAGTAATAAGATCGGAGTCATGTATCTAGGGAAAATGGTTGAAATAGGTAATTGTGAAGAGATATTTTCAGGCCCGCTCCATCCTTACACTAAAGCCTTATTTTCAGCGACACCAATAATATCGGCTGAAAGGCAGCAGATGATCCCAGAGGAGATAACGCTGGCGGGGGAAATTCCATCTCCCCTGGATGTGCCACCGGGCTGCAATTTCATCTCGCGATGTCGGGAGAAGATGCGTATATGTGAAAGAGAGCAGCCTCCGTTGGACAAAGTTAAGGATGCTCACTATGTCAGGTGCCATCGGTATTTATGACGTCTCGAAGGGATGTTATTATGAGGGGCACGTTGAGGTTGATGGTTCCCATCGAACGAGCGTTCCTTCGTGAAGAACTCATGGATAACCGTGACGGGGTAAAAAAGGACATTTTTATATACCCTTTAATCTTGGGCCATGTCCCTTTAATTAGTTGGTATTAATATGGGCTTAAAGGTCAACAACTCTCGGAGCGTCCAGACATGGTTGGTAATGCCAGGAACACATGGGGTCACCTATTTGAAAAAGGCTGTCAAGGAAAAGATTCACTCCTCCTGTGAGGCCGTCCCTGAGGGTCTCTTCAAGGACCATTTATCAGTCACCTATCTGTGCTCCTTATGGGCACACTATATTGTTGGATACCGGCCTCTCATTCAAATCTCAGGGCATCTTATCGTGCCATGGCCCCAGGGAGATGACCGGTCTACCCCCTTATAAAGGGCTGATTATCCCTGAGCATGTAATAGATGACCTTTAACATCTCCCGTGCTACCGTTACCCGTGCGGTGCCGGTACCGTGCGTCTTTGTTGCTCTCCTGTACATCTTCCTTTCCGTGAGCACGAGCCTAACTTTCTTCCAGTTCGCAAGACTTGAGGAAAAAAAGGGGGATGCCCTTAAAAAAATAAGCTAACAAACAAGGGGGAAGGTCTAACTCGGGGAAAATCGGGGTCGCAGCTTCATTGGTTATGTTTCTGTTCGTGATAGAAAAGGGTAAACTGGTTCAGGTTTCAATAGGAGAAGCTTGAAATCTGTAACCAGAAATGGTACAATCGTACTCGATATGAGTACAGTATCTGAAAAAGGCAATGTGGCATCGGTTCTGTTCGGGAAGACCCGGCGGGCCATCTTATCCCTGCTCTACGGTCACACAGACGAGGAGTTTTACTTGCGGCAGATTGCCAAGGCTACGGGTGCGGGGCTGGGCGCTGTGCAGCGGGAGGTAAGCCAGCTTTCCAAGGCGGGTATAATCCGCCGCGTTGTGCGAGGACGACACGTCTATTTCCAGGCAAATAAAGAGAGTCCCATCTTTGATGAACTTAAAAGCCTTGTGACAAAAACAGTCGGCATAGGCGATGTGTTGCGGAATGCCTTGTCCCCGTTGGTGGATCGTATTCATATAGCCTTTGTGTATGGGTCTCTTGCCCGTGGCGATGAACGGAAAGGCAGTGATCTGGATATTCTGGTAGTTGGTAACGTGACATTTGCAGAGGTCACATCAGCAATCGATCAAGCCCAAGAGGTTCTCAGGCGTGAAATCAACCCCACGGTGTATCCTCCTGATGAATTTCGATCGAAACTGAAGTCAGATCATCACTTTCTCAAGACGGTTTTGACTGGGGAAAAGATCTTCTTGATCGGAGATGAGCGTGAGCTTGCGAGACTGGCTAAAAAACGGGTGGCTGGTTGGGCATCGGACCAGCCCGGAAGAAATCAGAGATCTTCTTGAGGTAACGGATCGCGATCTCGCAGATTGCCAGACCTCAGGACTCAGTACTGATTGGCGTTTTAGCATAGCCTATAATGCCGCTCTTCAAGCAGCCACCGCGGCACTGGCCGCTTCAGGCTATCGAGCAACACAGGAAACAC
Organism: uncultured Thermodesulfobacteriota bacterium; assembly: GCA_964419065.1. GTDB lineage: Bacteria > Desulfobacterota > B13-G15 > B13-G15 > RBG-16-54-18 > CAYQOD01. The sequence goes on from CAYQOD010000047.1 coordinate 2,519, forward strand.
ACCACTACAGAACTATCCAATCCCTCACCTATGCCATCGGAGCCAGCAAAGACATTATTAACCAATTCGACCGTTTTCGAAAGAAGAGGAATATCGGAGGATATGAACGGGTTGGAGTCGTTTCTGATATGGAAGCTGACGAGATGTTCAATCTCACAAGGAATTTGCGTAACGATGTGGAACAATGGCTTAAAAAATATCATCCTGGATTACTCGCGGGGTAACCACTGCCACGGTTGACGTAAAGGAGGGTGTATGACGATGGTGATAAAGTTCATGGTGGTGATGGGTTTACTATTGCTGGTGGTCAGCCCATCATACGCTCAGCGAGACCTCGATGAGGCAATCGTAAAGATCTACGCCGTGTATTATTCTGCATACGATTACGATATGCCCTCCTTCCTCTGAGCACGCCGCTCGGGTCAATGCGATTGGTGCCGTACACCCAGTATGACCGGGCGCCGACCTATTATATTGTGGGCGGATTGGTATTTCAGCCCCTGACGTGGAACTATCTCGCAACATGGGATCGGATGAAAAATATCCCTGCCCACCTTGCCACGTACTATTATAACGGGAAGCCGTCTGAAGACCGACGGCAGGTGATCGTGGTGACCAAAATATTGGGAGACGAGCTGACCGTGGGTTATGATGACTTTAGGGATCATGTCATTACGCATGTCAATGGGAAACGGATTTCCACTATGGAGGATTTGGTGAAGGCCATAGAGGGCAATGAAGGAAAGTACCACGTGCTAGTGGATGAGTGGGGGGATCAGATCGTTTTGGACAGAGGTACCATTGATGAAGAGCATGAGAAGATTCTAAAGAAATATAAGATAGGATCTGACAGATCAGCTGATTTAAGGAGGATGTGAAAAGATAGATTAAAAGGTAATGGGGTTTCTGTTTGCACAAGAGGAATCAGATCTTGCTTTTTGCCTTTCCCATCACAACCCATTATAATAAGGCACAAGGACCACTCATGGGAATAGAATGAGGATTCCGGCAAAGGAGATCGGGGACTACACAGGGAAATTCTCATTGTATGGTAATGATGAGGCATTAGAGGCCCGTCTCAAGGGCCACGTCCGAGAGAGATTTAAGCAGGGGGAGTATTCCTTGACGAAGGGGCTATTTCTTGAAATTGCCAATTGGAAGACACCCCGCCAGCGCAAACAGTATGAGAAAAATCCCTCGTCATTCATTGCAGAGATAACAGGCATCTCGTTTGAACATGGCAGGGATGAAAAGATACGGATAGAGGTCTTGCGGCTCCTGGAAGGGGTGGATTATCCCGTCGCCTCCGTCCTGCTCCACTTCGCCTTCCCGGAGCAATATCCCATCCTTGATTTCAGGGTCATCTGGTCTCTCGGGTTAGAAAGGCCCCCGGCGTACTCCTTCGATTTCTGGTGGTATTTTGTCGAGAGGATGCGAGACGAGAGCAAGAGACACAACGTATCTCTCCGGGAGTTAGACAAGGCGCTGTGGGTTTATTCCAAGGAACATCAGAGACCATAACCAACGTGGAAGAGGGGGGTGTTCTTAGCTGTTTTTACATACGGCTGGATTTCAACGGAGTGTTATTGAAACAACGGTACGTTGTAAATCCAGGCCTAAAATCAGAGTGATCCGTAGACAATAGGGAGATATCGTATGCGGCGAAACACGATCATCCTGAGCCTGGTTGCATGCCTGGTGCTTATGCTCGTCGCGCATCAGCACGTGGCGGCGGGCCAGAGAACGGTGCAGTTGGCCCTGTCGGACCTTGGCTGAGGGGCGTTCGATGGGATAAGTTCTATCCTCTCCAAAATAGATGGTGTTTTGGATTTCAAATTTAATCCTGATACGTCCGTTACCGTGATCTTCGACGATGAGAAGACCAGCGTATCACAGATACAGAAGGCCCTTGCAGAGGGTGGATATGGCCTTAAGGAGGAATCTACCTTTTTACCATGAGAGGGCGTTTCAGCCGCTTGCTCTGGAGGCCTCTTGATAGATCGAGGCGTCATATGGGATTTAGACGGTGTGCTGGCCGATACGGCTGAGGCCCACTTTCAGGCGTGGGCGGCCGCTTTAGCTGCGCACAGCATTCCTTTTGACCGCCCCGCTTTCGATCATGTCTTCGGCATGAACAACACCGATACGCTCACCGAGCTTTTGGGGCGAGCGCCCACGCCGGAGGAACTGGAGGGCATCGCCGGGCACAAAGAGCGCACCTTCCGCCAGCTCGCAGGGCGGCTGGTCCATCCCATGCCCGGGGCGCTGCGCCTGCTGGATGAGCTGGAAGGTGCGGACTGGCTCCAGGCGCTGGCATCCTCCGCCCCCCGGGAGAACATCGACCTTCTGGTGGACGCCTTCGGCATCCACCGTTACTTCACCGCCATCCTCTCCGGGGATGGACTGCCTGCCGGAAAGCCTGATCCGGCGCTCTTTCTTGCGGCGGCTGAGGGGCTTCGGCTCCCTCCTGAGCGTTGCGTGGTGGTGGAAGATTCCCCGGCCGGCGTGGAGGCGGCCCGCCACGCAGGGATGTCCTGCATCGCCGTTGCCACTACTCGCCCCCGTGAGATCCTGGCCCCGGCTTTGGTCTTCAACGACCTGACAGAGGTGACCGAGGCGATCTTTTCCGACGTGATGAGCGGTACGAGAGGGGCAGACGTTTGATCGTGACTTTTTAGAAATGCTTAGTGCTTCGATTCGCAGATACAGTGTCGTATCCCTGGGTCTTGAATTTGAGCACGTGCTCAATTTTCCCCTGTCGCAATTTCTCTGGAGGACTTTGTTTCCACAAGCTAAAGGAGGGGATCAGATTTGGGGGTTAGCTTCCCCAAGAGATTACCGTAAACCATGAACTATAAGCTCAGCCCATCCGATCTGACCTTTCTGTATGAGGGGTGTAAGCGCTGCTTTTATCTGAAAGTAGTCCATAAGATATCGCAACCCTCCATTCCCCTGCCCTCGATCTTCACCAAGATCGCAGCGCTGCTGAAGGATCACTACACCGGCAGACGTACCGAAGAGCTCCATGCTGCCCTCCCACCGGGGACGGTGAGTCTCGGTGAGATGCGCGTCCGGTCCCAACCGATCCACGTGTCGGGTCACGATGCGTCCTGCTTCATCAACGGGAGGTTTGACATCGTTGTCACGTTCGACGACCGGACGTACGGTGTTGTCGATTTCAAGACCGGAAACCCCCATTCGGAAAGCGTCGACCTCTATGGCCGGCAACTGCACGCCTATGCGTATGCCCTGGAGCATTCCGCACCTGGCGCACTGCATTTGTCTCCTGTCGCCAAACTGGGGCTGCTCTACTTTTATCCCTCGAGCATCAATCAAGGGCGTATTGACCGGCTCTCATATGAGGCTGACATTACCTGGATTGGGATTGACAAGAACGAGCACGGTTTCTTGAGGTTTCTCGGAGAGGTAGTGGACCTCCTCCAATCCCCTCACCCTCCTGACCCTTCACCCGAGTGCCCGTGGTGCGGCTATGTACGCAAGCTCAGAGGTCAAAGGGATGTGGGAGGATCAGATCTTTGATCTCGAGTTTTTGCGCGTGTCAGTTTCGGGCTCACTTTGCGCCGTACTCATCAATGACCATACAATCTACTCATCAAAGAGAAACGGAGAGTGAGAGTGAGAGTGAGAGAACTGCTCATGTAATGCAGCGCAGCCGGCTACTCAGCGGGGGTTGATATGATGCAGTACACCGAGATCATGGCACGGCTCAAATCGTTGTCCAACCCCGAGGCCGTTGCAGACATGGCCCGGTTCGGTATCACCGGAGAGAAGGCCTACGGTGGTATCTCCACACCCGATTTGCGCCGACTGGCCAGGCAGATCGGCTGCGACCATGCGCTGGCCGAGCAGATCTGGTCATCGGGCATCCACGAGGCCCGCATCCTGGCCAGTATGATCGATGACCCCGCCCTGGTCACCGAGACGCAGCTGGAGCGGTGGGTTGCTGATTTCGACTCGTGGGACCTGTGCGATCAGTGCTGCAGCAACCTCTTCGATAAGACCGAATGGGCCTACCAGAAGGCGATGGAGTGGAGCCAGCGGAGCGAGGAGTTCGTCAAGCGGGCCGGGTTTGTCATGATGGCCGTGCTTGCCGTCCACGATAAGGGGGCCGATGACGGCCAGTTCGGGCCCTTTTTCCGGCGTATCAGGCAAGAGGCGGCAGATGAGAGGAACTTCGTCAAAAAGGCGGTCAACTGGGCCCTGCGCCAGATCGGAAAGCGGAATCGAAACCTGAACAAACGCGCCATTGAGGTAGCTACTGAGATACGGAACCAGAATTCAAAAGCCGCACGGTGGATTGCAGCGGATGCCGTGCGGGAGTTGACCAGCCACAAGGTTCAGGCGAGGTTACACCGGTGAGGTCTCCGACATCTCCCATAACGGACGCGACTATGACCACAGCGCCTCAACCAGAACCCCGGATACGAGAGGTTCACGCTAAGTCGATACTCAATAAATCGGGCATCGCGGACTGGACCATCAACTGCTATGCGGGTTGTCAACACGCATGCCATTACTGCTACGCCCGGTTCGCCACCAGGTTCTCTCACCCAGGAGAACCGTGGGGGAGCTTTGTGGACGTCAAGGTCAATGCAGCCGAGCTCCTCGCCCGCGAGGTGAGGCGAAAGCGGATCGGCAGAGTATTCGTGAGCTCAGTGTGCGATGGCTGGCAGCCCCTCGAAGAGCGATACGGATTGACCAGAGGGTGCCTGGAGATACTGCTGCGCTGTGGCTTTCCGGTAACCATCCTCACCAAGAGCGCGCTGGCACACCGTGATTTCGATCTCCTCGCCGGAAAGGACGGTGTGGAGTTTGGAGTTACCATAACGACCCTTGATGAGGACATAAGCCGACTCATCGAGCCGGCAGGCTCAAGGCCCGCTGAGCGTCTGGGGCTCCTGGAGGAGGCCACAAGGAGGGGGATCAGGACCTATGCCTTTGTTGGTCCATTGATGCCGCACCTGTCCGATACCGAGGAGAACGTGACCCGGCTGCTCAAACGCGTGAGAGAGGTTGGTGCAGACTATTTTTATGTCGATCGGCTGAATCCCCGGTACGGTGTCTGGCAATCCCTTATGATCATGCTGCAGGCGCACTTCCCCCAACTGGTCGAGACGTACCGGCACATTCTGTTTAATGCTCGATTCAGGATGGAGCATTCAAGACGGCTCGCATCGGCCGTCCACCAGGTGGCCCGAAGAGAAGGGATCGCCGAAAAGATGAGGTTGTGCTTCTGAGGGCTGAGGCGTACCCATAGATGATACCGTGCCTTTTACCGTCTTCGTCAAAACCCATGAAGGCCTTCAGCTTAAGGTAGATATCGAGATGGGGGCAAGGGCGATAGCCTGTCAAGTCCTTTCAATCCCTTCGCACCTGCTGTATACTTATCCTCTGAAAAGCTATCATGAGCCATAGGGAGGTGCCCGATGAAACACAAGAGGGTGGTACTGTTGGTGTTCGTGGCGTATCTGTTACTGGTAGCTCTCGCTCACCAGTACGCTATGGCGGGGCAGAAGACGGTCCAAATGACCATTCAATACTTAGGATGAGGGGCCGAATCGAGGATAAGTTCTATCCTATCCAGAGTAGATGGTGTTATCCGTTTTGACGTTGACTGTGCTGTCAATACCCTGATAGTGGTCTTCGACGATGAGAAGACCAGCGTGCACAATATAACAGAGGTCCTCGAAAAGGGGAGGTTTTCCATCGAGGGGGAACCTATCTTTTTGCAATAAGCGGGAAAACCCTTTGGTCATCATCGCCTTATCGGCGGGTATTGAGGTGAGAGGGGTGTGTGTGCCTATTCCATCACACCCGATGAGCCACCGGGGTCTCCGCCGTCCCAGGCATGTTGGCTATGTCCCCTGGTGTAGGATGATGAATGTGCACAGGGGCTTCTGGAGGGGTTGCCATGGTGAAGTTGCAATCGTCTGACAGGGTGCATGGGTTGCATGCCTTCAGGAAGGAGGTTATTATCGAAAACCTGTATAGACACGTGGAATATCTCTCGGTCAGTATCGGCGAGAGACATCTCTGGAAGACGGGTTCCCTGAGCAAGGCCGCGAATTATATAGAATCGACCTTTCAGGTCAGCGGATATACTGTGCAGCGACAGACCTACTCATGCTACGGAAAGGGTGTCTCAAACCTGATGGCGGAGAAAACAGGGGTTGATGAGGGGGTCGTGGTGATCGGTGCCCATTATGACACCGTGCCCGGAACACCGGGTGCGGATGACAACGCCTCGGCCGTGGCTGGCCTGCTCGAACTTGCCCGGTTATGTACAGGAAGTGAGAGCAGAAAGCGTCTCATATTTGTTGCCTTTGTGAACGAAGAGCCACCGTGCTTTGGGACGTATAATATGGGGAGCATGGTCTATGCCAGAGACCTCAGAGATCAGGGGGTGTCGGTGGATGTCATGATCTCTCTGGAGATGATCGGATATTTCCGGCATGATACCACGCAGCAATACCCGCTACCGGGCATGCGTCTCTTGTATCCCAAGACGGCTGACTTCATCGGTGTCGTGGGGAATTTTCGTTCATCACACTACGCCTCTCGCCTGAAGAAGGGGATCAAGAAACATGCGGCCATAGATGCGCACTCCCTCACTGCGCCCGAATATTTCGGTGGCATAAGCCTTTCAGATAATTATGCGTTCTGGCGTCATGGATACCGGGCGGTCATGATAACCGACACCTCATTTTTCAGGAACAGACATTACCACCAGGAAACAGATACCATCGATACCCTCAATTTTGAGGCCATGGCAGAGGTGGTCACGGGCCTCTACTATGCGCTCTTGACGATATAGGGAGGAGATATGGGGCACAAGAAGACATGGCGTGAGAAATTGGCTGATAGCAAGGGATTACCGAAGGTAGAGAAGATTAGCGAGAAGATGAGCAAGCGGTGGGGAACGGGCACGGTCGTCATTCCAGCGCCTAAGGAAGTTGATGAGATCATGAAAGATGTTTCCCGAGGGAAGCTGATCACCATCAATGAGATACGGAAGATCCTGGCGAAAAAGCACGGGGCGACCATCGGGTGTCCTATCACCACCGGGATATTTGCATGGGTTGCCGCCCATGCCGCCATGGAAGAAGCGGCAGAAGGGAAGGCGGATATAACACCCTATTGGCGGACCTTGAAGACAGGGGGTGAATTGAACCCGAAATATCCCGGAGGGATTGCGGATCAGAGGGCTCGCCTGGAATCAGAGGGACATACGGTCATTCAAAAAGGGAAGAAATATATTGTAGGGGGCTACGAGCGGTCCCTGATCTCCCCCGGTTAATTCCCAAGGTGTCCACGAAAGACTCATGAGAATGTCTGACGAGGGGGTGGGTTTTTCTCATTGAATGCAGCACATATGGTATGAGCTAACACGGCTAGCCCACGCCTTTGGGTGAGCGGGAGGGCGGTGCAGAAAGCCTATTGACTCATAAATAAATGTTACCCTGGGGGATCGTTGAGAGTAGGGTGTGTGGGG
>CAYQOD010000048.1:0-9989 GCA_964419065.1 uncultured Thermodesulfobacteriota bacterium
CATCGATTGCATGTTCCTTAAGTTGCGCTACCATCAACTGAAGAATCTTATCACGGTGATCCATATTTCCCTGAATTATTTCAATACCTTTCATTCATTTCATCCTATCCGTTCTCATAACATACCCCCTCAAAAGTTAGTCTACACTGTCCACTTTTTCGGGGGAAGTACTCGGCGCTGGAGTGCGGTGTTAGCTAAATCAACCCCCACCTTTATAGGTTAATACTTCCTTTTCTATTTCCGGTAAGAAGTAGCGCAAAGTAAATTCAATCTCCAGATCACTCATGGGTAGTAGCGGCGTCGATAAAAACATCGTGATTTGTTCTCCGTTCCTCTTCCAGATGAAATGCAAATCTTCGTCCCCCTCACCGGCGGCAATATTCTTTAACAAAGCTACATCAATTTTTTTATCGGCTGACTTCATGCCGCTAGAGGGTTCCGGTTCTTTGAATATTTTAGAGATATATTGCAATAAACGCTCTATGGTGGCAGCACCGTCCGGGTCTGCCATAATTATACCACTCCATTGATAAATATAAACCCTGTCTTTATAGCAATTAATCCATAAATGCATATTACTGAGATAGTTATTGTTAAAACCGAAAATCTCGATTGATGAGAGGCGAATATAGGTTAAATCCTTACTGATATTGACGGTATATCCCTGATTTTGCAAAATTGATTTAGTGCTGCCTATTCCGGCATCGAGCTTATATCCAAAAATATCATCAGCATATGCCGGTATTGTCACAATAATCGTCAAAAAAAGGATAACTGTGATCAAGCGAGAGGTCGCACCTAATTGGGCATTAATTAAATTTAGCGGTTTCATTATCTCCCCTTACGAGTAAAATCAGCGGTGGCTGTAAGCCATCCGCTGGATTGATTTGTTAGGGGCTCTCTTTTTCACTTGAAAAATCAATAATAAAGTCTGAACCCAAACTCTTTCCGTCAAGGATTTCGATTTGCATACTCAACCTTACCTGTCACATAAACCGCATAGTGTCCATCCAGAATGTTTCGCGAGGCGCTGGCGCTTAGCTCGGTTGATACAGGTGGTTTGATCGTTTTCCCATTTTTCCGCGCTATTTCCAGTGCGACCCTTACGAAAAATGCCTTTGCTTCTTGTATGCTGGGGTCTGGATTCGGAAAGAAACTATAGGATTTATAGAAAATCTCCAAGGTAAAACCAGATGGGGTTTCTGACTCAATAATATAACCGCCAGACGTAGAAAGACTGGGATCAACCTGAAAGCGTTTTGGGATTGTCGTACAAGCTGAGACAGTGACGACCAAAAGTAATATGATGACGCTTATCGGTTTCATTTCATCCCCTTAAAGCTTATTCTACCATTGGTAACATCATATGTAGGATATGGAGGTGTGTCAATGATCTTTCGTGCAAAAATTTTTAGAATAGAACGAGAAATTCGCTATAATAACAGTCTATTTATTATTATAGAGAATCGGTTGAATTTATGATCTTGTTGAGATTACTGCATTTAAAAAGAGTATCTTCTCCTCAGGGGTTCTATAAGACCCGCGTATATCTCCGGCCCTCATAATGATGATTTTGGCGCATGCATAGCTGAGGTGTGATGGAGCACGAATGCCCATAGTGGCGGTCTCTTCATGCATCGCCCTCAATCAGAGGGAAGGCGGGGTTTTGTGTGTCATACAGGGTAAACAAAGGTGATATATTTACGAATCACGAAAAAACTGCTATGATTTGAAATAGTTGGTGATTCTGAAAAATTTCATCTCATGATTCATAGGGAGGGAGAAGATGAAGCGAGATATTGTACTCCGCATTCTTATTATGTTCATTTTTGTGGTCGCATCATGTGCCACCACGACTCCCAAAAAGGTCGAACCTCCTCCGCCACCTAAGCCAGCCAAGATCGCCCTTGTCTTAGGTGCGGGCTCTTCAAAGGGGTTCGCTCATATCGGAGTCCTCAAGGTCCTCGAAATGAACAACATCCCGATCCATATGATCATCGGGACGAGCGTTGGCAGCGCTGTCGGAAGTCTTTATGCCTATGGCTACGATGCCTTTCAGCTTCAGAGGATTTCCTTTTCGATAGAAAAAGGAGATATTGTGGATTTAATCATTCCGTTTCCGACCAATGGGTTCATCAAGGGGGAGAAGCTCGAAGCGTTCATCAATAAAACCTTGAATCATACTCCTATGGAGAAGCTGAAGATCCCTTTTTATGCGGTGGCAACGGATATTCAAAATGGCCAGGAGGTTGTGTTTGATAGAGGGAACACCGGTCAGGCCGTGAGGGCGAGTTGTTCAATACCTGGTATATTCAGGCCGGTTCAAATTGGCGACAAGATGTATGTCGATGGAGGTGTGGTGAGCCCCATAGCGGTGGATGCTGCAAAGAGGTTGGGTGCGGATATTGTCATTGCCGTGGATATTTCCAGCGATGTTGATCGCACCAAACCGGAAAGTACCATTGCGACAATATTCCAAACCTTCAATATCATGTATTCGAAGCTCAGTTCTATACAGCTTGCCAAGGCCGATGTAGTGATCAGACCGAAAGTGGGCTATATCAGCTCGAGCGATTTCGAAAAAAGACACGAGGCCATCCTCGAAGGTGAAAAGGCGACCATAGAGGCCCTCCCTCAAATCATGCAGATCATGAACAGACTGAAAGCAGAAGGGAGATTGGAATAAGTCAATTTACACCTAACCCTCCGGATACGCCGCAGGCGTACCACAGAAGCATTCAAGAACGTGTCCTGAAAGAAGGAGTTATTGAGGACTGTCTCCATTTTGTTTTCACCCTATCTTCAAACGCTCACCGGCCTCACATTTTCCAACATCCTACAACCCAGAAAATTCTTGCAATGCTCATTAATTATTGTTATCGTTGGAAAATGGAGGATGAGGAGTATTGGATTCAGAATCCCTCCTCCGGCGCCAACTGAATAGACGATGGGTCTTCCGAGCCTTCCTCCTACGTCTGAGGGGATAGGGAGGGTGGCCGAAACGGTGTGGTTGGAAACGACCACGCCCCCCGTGCTTGGAAAGGAAGTCCATTCTGTTGACAGAAGGACGAGAGGCCGATGACCGGCGCGGGGTCACCGGCTTTTTATTGTGAGGAGTCATGAAACTCCTGCTCGATGACTACTACCGCCAGATCAATTACCTGCGGGTCTCCGTTACCGATCGGTGCAACCTGCGCTGCCGCTACTGCATGCCGGAAGAGGGGGTGGAGGCGGTCAGGCATGAAGAGCTCCTCACCTATGAGGAGATCCTGCGGGTCGTTGCGGTCTTCGCCCGCAACGGGATCTCCAAGATCCGCCTGACCGGAGGGGAGCCCCTGGTGAGGAGGGGGGTGGTGGACCTCATCAGGGGGATTGCAGACACCAAGGGTGTAAGAGACCTGAGCCTGACCACCAACGGGGTCCTCCTCAAGGAGTATGCAGCAGATCTGGTCGAGGCGGGCCTTCGCCGGGTCAACGTCAGCCTCGATACCTTGCGCCCTGATCGGTTCGCCTACATCACCAGGAGGGATAAATTCACGGAGGTGTGGGAGGGGATCGAAGAGGTCCTGCGGCAGCGCCTCTCCCCGGTGAAGATCAACATAGTGGTTATGCAAGGATTTAACGACGATGAGATAGGGGACTTCGCCCGCTTGAGCCTCACCTATCCCCTCCACGTCCGATTCATCGAGTTCATGCCCGTGGGGGAGGGGAACGGATGGCATGAGGGTCAGGTGATACCTTCTTCTCGGATCATTGAGGAGATCAGGGGGGTTGGAGAGCTTATCCCTATACAGGGCCATGAGGACGATGGGCCGGCCACGAGGTACTATATGCGGGGAGGGAAGGGGGAGATCGGATTTATCTCACCCATCAGCAGCCATTTCTGCACCCGCTGCAACCGCCTGAGGCTCACACCCGACGGGCGGATCAGGACCTGCCTCTTCTCCGATGAGGAGATCGACCTCAAGGAGGCCGTGAGGGATTCAGCGGGTGAGGAGGAGATCGAAGAGATCCTCTATCGGGCCCTGCAGGCCAAACCAGAGGGGCACAGGATCGGGGACCTCCGCTTCAAGAAGTGTCAGCGTGGGATGTACGCCATAGGAGGGTAAGGATATGAAGGAATTCACCCACCTGGATGAGCAGGGGAGGGCGAAAATGGTCGATGTCACCGAAAAGGAGGTCAGCCTGCGGGAGGCTACGGCCCGTGGGGCGGTCCTGATGCGTCCGGAGACCTTCCAGCGGATCATGGAAGGAGGCATCAAAAAGGGGGACGTGCTGGGGGTGGCCAAGGTAGCGGGCATCATGGGTGCCAAGAAGACCGCAGAGCTCATCCCCCTCTGCCACCCCTTGAAGATCACGGGGGTGGAGATCACCTTCCATCCGATAGAGGAAGAGCACCGGATAGAGATCGAGGGGCGGGTCAAGCTGAAGGGGCAGACCGGTGCCGAGATGGAGGCCTTGGTGGCGGTGGCGACGGCCGCCCTGACCATCTACGATATGTGCAAGGCCGTAGACCGGGAGATGGTGATCTCAGACATTCGCCTGATGGAAAAAAAGGGCGGCAAGAGCGGACACTTCGTACGGAGTAAGGGCTCACCACGGAAAGACACGGAATATCACCGTGAGAATAAATAATCACCCAGAGACACGGAGGGCACAAAGAATTAAAAGAGAACAAAAAATAAAAAATCTCTGAGGTCTTTGCCCGGCTTCGACGAGCAAAGCCGAGGCGAGCGGCTTTGTGTGAGAGAATAAAAATGAATTCTCCTGATAATGTAGTGTAATTCCGTGAAAATCTGTGGTTAGCTATTATTTTAGGGGTAAGTACAGATGCAGGGCAGGGTGATCGCAGTCAATAGGGCCGACCAGAGGGGGATCCCCAAGAGGAATGTAAAGGAAGGCTACCTCCGCGAGGGGTGGGGGCTGGAGGACGACGCCCACGCCGGTGACTGGGACAGGCAGGTAAGCGTCTTCCCCGTGGAGGCCATGGCCCTGGTGCCCCCCTCCATCAAGCCTACCATCTCTGAGGGGGATTATTCGGAGAACATCACCATCGAGGGAATCCCCCTGGAGGAACTCAGCATAGGGAAGCGGCTGAGGATCGGCGAGGCCGAAGTCTTGATCTGCCACATTGGCAAGGAGAGGCCCAAGGATAAGGGGAGGCCGTATATCGTCAGCCGCGAGGGGAGATTCGGGCGGGTTACCAAGGGCGGAAGGGTCACCGTGGGGGACCCGGTGATCATCCTCGGGGGGGAATAGTGGACTTCTTTCAGGTCAAGACGGTCCAGCAGGTAAAGGCGATCATCGGGAGGCTGAGACCTCTGGGGACGGAAGAGATCGCACTAGAGGACGCCCTGGGAAGGATTCTGGCCGATGATGTCATCGCCTCTGATGCATTCCCCCCGTTCGACCGCTCGGCCATGGATGGGTACGCCGTGCGGGCCGCCGATACCTTCGGGGCCTCCGAAGGGAGCCCCGCATTGTTGGAGGTAACGGGAGAGGTGCTGATGGGTGAAAAACCTTCCCTCACGATCAGATCCGGCGAGGCGGCACGAATCTCCACCGGAGGGGTCCTGCCCGCAGGGACCGATGCCGTGGTGATGGTGGAGTATACGCAGAGCGTCGATGAGCGATTCCTGCAGATCTATCGGGCTGTGGCCCCGGGAGAAAACGTCGTGCAGCGGGGGGAGGATTTGAAAAGGGAGGAACGGATCCTTGAGCAGGGTTACCTCCTGCGGCCTCAGGATATAGGGGTTCTTGCACTTCTGGGAAAAGAGTTCGTCCAGGCGTATCGACAACCACGGGTGGGGATTATCTCCACCGGTGATGAGCTGGTGCCCATCGATGCGATACCGGACGTGGGCCAACTGAGGAATACCAACCTCTACACGCTTTCAGCGCTCACCCGCCAGGCACACGCCAGCCCCTTTCACCTCGGCATCGCCAGGGATGAGCTTCAGGATCTGCGGGAAAGGCTCGGAGAGGGGCTCTCCGGGGGAGATGTGGCGATGATTTCGGGGGGGAGCTCGGTGGGGACCAGGGACCTCACCATCGAGGCCATCAACTCCCTGCCGGGGGCAGAGATCCTCGTGCACGGTGTGGCGGTGAGCCCTGGCAAGCCGACCATCCTGGCCACGGTCGGGGAAAAGGTGATCTGGGGTCTACCAGGACACCCGGTATCGGCCATGGTGATCTTCATGGTTTTGGTAGCACCCTCCCTCTGGAGGCTGTGTGGGCGCAGGGATTGGGATGCACCCAGACCCTGGGGTTTGAGGGCCCAGGCCTCCCGGAATATCCCCTCTGCCCAAGGGAGGGAGGACTATGTGCGGGTCAGGCTGGATGAGCAGGATGGTAAGCTCATTGCTACGCCCCTTTTCGGTAAATCGGGTAGCCTCTCCACCATGGTGAAGGGGGACGGCCTGGTCAGGATCGCAATGGATTCCGAGGGGATTCAGGAGGGGGAAGAGGTAGAGGTCTGGCCCTTCTAAAAACAATCCTCCTCCATCATAGCATACCTAGTCTGTACATCCACCTCATAACCCTATTACCATAATCCCCCCCACCACCAAGGGGATGGTGAGGTTGTCATCCAGTTTTTTGGGGAGGAGTTCGGCCAGGGTACCCCCCAACACCGCTGCTGTCCCCCACAGGAGGTTGTGTTGCATGGTGAAGGCCACCACGATCATCCCGGTGACGAAGAAGGCGAGACTCCCCTCCAAGGTCTTGCCATGAACAAGGGGGGTCCTCCCCCAGGCGCTCCCCACAATGCCTGCCGAGCCATCGGAGATAACGAGGATATAAATGCTGGCGATGGCCACCTCCTTGGGGAAGAGGATGATGGTCAACAGGGCCCCGAGGACGAAGTAGGTGGACCCGATGAGCCCCGTCTTCTCCCGCTCCCGGAGGAAGCGGGAGGTGATGACCCGGTCGAAGAGGGCCGCATATCCCTTGTGGAAGTGTCTGAGCAGATCACCGAGGACATAGAAGGCACAAAAGGGGAGCAGGATCATCAAGGCCTGTTCCTTGGAGAAGTACTGGTACCCGATGGGTATGGCCAGGGGGATGGCGTGCCAGACCTTTCGGCGGATCTCCAGCCAGGGTACTACCCCCATTGACGCAACCTCTCTATCTCTTCGGTGGAGAGGGGACGGTACTCTCCTGGTCGCAACCCCTCGGTGGTAAGGGAGGCAAACCTGATCCGCTTGAGCCGCACGACAGGGTGGTTGATGGTCGCAAAGGTCCTCTTGATCACCCGGTTCCTCCCCTCCCGCAGGGTGACCCTCAACCACGAATTGCTCTGGAGTCTTCTCATGGGCCTGACCTGCATGGCAGGACTCATCCCATCGTCGAGCAGGACTCCCTGCTCCAGCCTCCTCATCTCCTCCGAGCTCAACACCCCCTTCACCTTGACCAGGTATGTCCTCGGTACCCCGTAACGGGGATGGGCGAGCTTCATGGCCAACTCGCCGTCATTGGTGAGCAGGAGGAGCCCCTCGGCATCATAATCGAGCCGTCCCACCGGAAAGACCCTCGCCTTGATGTTCGGAATCAGATCCCGGATGGTGGGTCTCCTCTCGGGGTCCTTGAGGGAGGTGATGACCTCGCGGGGTTTATAGAGGAGGTAGTAGATCTTAGGGGAGGGGAGGGGGATCGGTTTCCCATCCACCCTGATCTGATCGAGGACTGGATCGGCCTTGGACCCCAAATCCCTGATTACTTCGCCATTGACGCTGACCCTCCCGGCACGGATCAGACCCTCCCCTTCTCGCCTGGAGGCAACCCCTGCCTGGGAGAGGATCTTTTGGAGCCGCATCTGAACCATCCGCTATGCCTCCTCCTTCAGGGAATCCAGTTCCTGGAGGGTGGGAAGTCCCTTCAGATCTCGCAGCCCAAAGACCTCCAGAAAGCGCCTGGTGGTCCCATAGACCAAGGGTCTGCCCGGGACTTCCTTCCTCCCCAAGATCTTGACGAGCCCCTTCTCCAACAGGGAGCTCAATACCCACCCTGAGTCTACCCCCCTGATGCGTTCGATCTCGGCCCTGACAATGGGTTGACGGTAGGCGACGATGGCGAGGGTCTCCAGGGCGGGTTGGCTGAGCCTTATCGGTCTTACCTTCCGTAACTGTTTGATCCAGGGGGCATATTCGGCCTTGGTGCGGAATTGATACCCCTCCGCCACTTCCACCAGATGAAAGCTTCTGCCCATCCCCCCGTATTCGGCCACGAGTTCCTCCACGGCCTCCCTGATCGCCTTCTTTCCCACCTCGTTCCCCACTATCCTCCCTATGTTTTCCAGGCTGAGGGGGTGGTTGTAGACGAACAGGAGGGATTCAACAACCTGCTTAATCTCTTCTCTATGCACCTTCTTCCTCCCGCTCCACAGGAGAGATGACGGCGATGGCGTGTTTGTATATCAACTGCTCCCCATTGCCCTTCAGGTGGACACAGAAATTATCGAACCCGGTGATGGTCCCATAGAGCTTCTCACCCGATACCAACTCCACCGTCAGCCACACCCTGTCCCTGCGCATCCTGTTCAGGAACTGGTCTTGGATATTAATTGATCCCCCCATCCTCTATCTCCTCACCCATCTAATTCTGCCAAAACCCTTCGACCATCCTCACGATGGCATCCCTCTCTCGGGGGTACTCGGCCCAGCGGATCTGGGGATCGACCGCAAACCAGGTGATCTGCCTCTTGGCATACCTCCTCGTATCCCGCTTGATGCGCCTGATGGCCTCAGAGAGGTTATAGTCCCCCAGGAGGTGCTCGACCATCTGCTTGTAGCCCAGGGCCCGCATCGCCTTGAGGGAGGGGGGATA
Organism: uncultured Thermodesulfobacteriota bacterium; assembly: GCA_964419065.1. Lineage (GTDB taxonomy): Bacteria > Desulfobacterota > B13-G15 > B13-G15 > RBG-16-54-18 > CAYQOD01. The sequence goes on from CAYQOD010000048.1 coordinate 8,824, forward strand.
CCCCATCTCCAGAAGCCCCTGCACCTCCTCCTTGAATCCCTTTCTCATCATCTCATCGACCCTCCGGTCGATGCGGCGGTAGATCTCCCCCCGCTCCACGAGGAGACCTATCTTCAGCGCGCGATAGGGCTCTTCCTGGAAACGGTGTCTCCGACGCAGGGCCGAAATAGGGCGCCCTGTCCGCTCATAGACCTCCAATGCCCTGATGATGCGGTAGGTATCATGCGGATGGAGCCTATCAGCGGTAGTCGGGTCTACCTCCCTCAGGCGCTGGTAGAGTCGCTGTCTCCCTCCCCGTTGGGCCTCCGATCGCAGCCGCCCCCTGATATCGTGATCCACTTCCCCACCCCTGATCAGCCCCGAGGTCAAGGCCTTGATGTAGAGTCCGGTGCCCCCTGCCACTATCGCCCTGGCTCTCCCTTGGTTTACATCTGTTATCACTCCCTGGGCCTCCTCCCGGAAGAGGGCGGCGCTGAACTCCTCATCGGGGTAGAGGATATCGATGAGGTGATGCCTCACCACGCTCCTCGTTTCGGGAGACGGCTTGGCCGTGCCGATATCCATATACCTATAGACCTGCATCGAGTCGGCACTGATGATCTCAGCCCCGAAGTGCCCGGCCAGCTCCACTGCCAGGGCGCTCTTGCCGCTGGCAGTAGGACCGGCTATCACCACGATCTTAGGCCTGTCCACCGCCCAAAGTCTAAACTACCGATTGATTTTGTTCAAGAGAAAAGTATGAAGCTGCGCCCTGATACCCTCACCCCCCTACCAGCATCAGAGGACAGGATTTACTTCTGTGCCGATTCGTGCTATAGAACATATAAACAGTCCCCATCCAAAAGGAGAAAGAGTATGGGAGAAGCCGAAAGGAAATTACGAGAGCTTCCTCAGGACTTGCAGGGCGAGGTTGAGGACTTCATTGATTTTCTGTTAAAAAAACGGGCGAAGAGACCTCGCGGCAAACCCACATTCAGTTGGGCCGGCGCTCTGAAAGACCTACGGGATCAATACACATCGGTAGAACTCCAGCATAAGATATCGGAGTTGAGGATCGGAGAGAGGTGAAGCTCCTTATCGAAACAAATATGCAGTCGCAGAAAAATACAACTATACGCTCGTGAACGCGTAACGTCACAGCCTTAGGGGGTAAAGGCATGACGCAA
>CAYQOD010000049.1:0-9871 GCA_964419065.1 uncultured Thermodesulfobacteriota bacterium
GAGGGTGAGGGGGGACACATTTATGAAATGTATTTCTGAGACGCAATACTAGGTTTGTCAATAATGGTCATTATATTGCAAGAGCGAAATACGAAGGTGGGTTTCTGTTGCCCTTCTCCTCAGGCAATAAAAACGCCCCCTGGGCAGGGGCTGGGGCAGTGGGCTGTAATAAGATGCGTTTGACAGGACCCTGCAATGCAAGCAACGGCAGGGTGCTAGTGAGTTGCGCGGGCTGCCGGAGCCACGTTACCGTATGAGAGAGCGTCCTTCTTCATTTCCCGGCGGCGGTCAGCATCCCTGAGAAACCGCTTGCGTAAACGTATCGATTGCGGCGTCAGCTCAACCAGTTCATCGTGCTCAATGTACTCCAGGGCCGCTTCCAATTCCGGCCGCCACGCGGCCTTCAACTGGACCGTCGCATCCTTGGTGGACGAGCGCGTGTTCGTAAGCTTTTTCTGGCGGACAACGTTCACGATGATATCATTGTCCTTGCAGTGCTCGCCGACTATCTGACCCGCGTATACATCGTCTCCGGGCTCAACAAACATGGTGCCTCGGTCGGCAAGCTGGTCAAGGGCGTACGCCGTCACCCGGCCTGTCTCGGTGGCAACCATCACACCGCTCGTGCGGCCGGGGATCTCGCCTCGAAATGCCCCGTACTCGAGAAAACGATGATGCATGATCGCCTCACCTTGGGTAGCGGTCAGGAGATTCGATCGCACGCCGATCAGCCCGCGGGCAGGGACCTTAAATTCGATATGCGTGTGGGTGTCTGACGTTTTCATGTCCACCATCTCAGCACGCCTATCGCCCAGGAGCTGCATGACGGCCCCCACGCTCTCGGTCGGCACATCGACTACCAGGAGCTCCAGCGGCTCTTGTCGTTTTCCTCCCTCGTACCGGTAGATGACTTCCGGCTTGCCGATGGTGAGCTCATAGCCCTCGCGGCGCATATTCTCCAGCAAGATGCCCAGGTGGAGAATCCCCCGGCCTGAGATGATAAACTCGTCGCCTCTCTCCTCCAACCGGAGGGCCACATTCGACTTCAGTTCTTTTCGCAGCCGCTGCTGGATTTGGCGGCTGGTAACGTACCTGCCTTCGCGGCCGCTGAATGGGCCGTTGTTGGCTCGACATGTCATGTGGATCGTCGGTTCGTCCAGGGAAACGCTTGGCAGGGGGATCGGTTGATCAAGATCGGCGATTGTGTCCCCGATATCGAACGTATCGAGGCCCACTATGGCAAACAGATCCCCGGCGTCGATGTGATCCACGACCGTGCGGTCCAGACCGTCAAACCGAAAGAGCCGGCTGATGCGCTGCCGTGCATGGCTGCCTTCGCGGCCGATGACGACGACGTCGTTGCCGGCATACATCGTGCCCGCGAACACACGGCCGATGCCGATCCGCCCGACGTAATCATTGTAATCAAGCGTCGTGATCAGCGCCTGCAGAGGCGCGTTGACGTCACAGTGCGGGGCCGGGATATACGCTATGATCGCATCGAATACGGCATGGATGTCTGTCAACTCTCGATTGTTCTGATCCGTTGCTGCCCAGCCATCACGTGCAGATGTATAGATTGTTGGGAAATCGAGGGCATGATTATCCGCCCCCAGATCCACGAGTAGATCAAAAACCCCGTTGAGCACGTCGTGGGGTCGGGCGTCCGCGCGGTCCATCTTGTTGATCACCACGACCGGCCTGAGACCCACGGCAAGCGCTTTGGAGAGGACATACCGTGTCTGCGGCATGACGCCCTCACAGGCGTCTACCAAAAGCAGAACGCCATCTGCCATCCTGAGCACTCGCTCGACCTCACCGCTGAAATCCGCGTGCCCCGGCGTATCGACGATGTTAATATGGAATGTACGACCGTTGCGGTCGGTGTAGTCGATGGCGCAATTCTTGGCCAAGATGGTGATCCCGCGCTCGCGTTCGAGGGGGTTGGAATCAAGGATCAAATCTCCGACGAGCTCGCCCTGCCGAAACTGGCCGCTCTGGCGCAAGAGCTGGTCGACGAGGGTGGTCTTGCCGTGGTCAACGTGCGCTATGATTGCTACATTGCGAATGTTCCCACTGCCCATGTATTCCTCTCATACGGGGGCCTACGGTCCTCTGGCTGTTCGTTGAATGGTGCCTGGTAAGACAAGCGAGGTCAGCGACGAGGGCTATAGTCTCCTAGATATCGTACGGTAACACGTAACACAAGATACTATATCTCACGCGTGGCCGCGTGTCAAATGCAGCGATGAGATTGAAAGCGCGAAATACTGAAGGCGGGTTTCTGCTGCCCTTCCATCTCTGGCAATGGGATACGCCTTGTGCGGGGCTGGGGGAATACGCTTTAGTCACTGGTCGATTGACCCTGCTATTCTTTTGAACCTAAAAATTCCCCCTATGCTGAAGCGATATTCGTTGGTTCTGGTGCCTCAGCAATCTCTCCGAACTTCGCTTCGTATCTGTTCATATTATCACTCAGCGCCCTGATTATCCTTTTCATGTGACCCGGACTTATGATTACCCTGGCCGTAACGATCCCTTGCGGGGGGATGGCATTTATGAAGTCGACAAAGAATTCCTCCTTGCTGTGCGCGACAACCATATTGTTTGCGTACACGCCCCTCAGGATCTCATCCGTAATTTTGATTCCCACCTCGTGTGGTTTCTTTCCCTCAGACATTGCTGACCTCCTTCCTCCTTGTGGTTCTTGATACGTCCAGTAGGGTCACAGGAGCACCCCTGAGCCAATGGTCGAAGTTTGATCTTGTTACCCTCTCCAGAAAAGCCACGATGCAGAGTTTTCCCAATAGTAAGCAATGGTAACGACGTCCTTTAGGTTCCCGCGGCGTCGATCCCGGCCTGTTTCTTGATGGCATCGATGTCGAGGCCCTCGATAAATGTGATGAGATTTGCCCAGACAGCATGGTGCCCAAACCCACCCTGGGTCATCTCCCTGATCGCCTCCTCTTTGGTCCAGTCGCAGACCGCTACCCGGTAGATCGCGCACATGAGGCCGGTCCGGTCTGCGCCGTGCTGGCAGTGGACAAAGGCCGGGGTGTGGTCTTTGTCCGTGACGATCTGCAGGAAGCGGACGATCTCTTTGTCTTCCGGGTGCCACGCCTTCATATAGATGTGCTCGTATGTCAGACCGGTGTCACCGATCTCATCCCTGTCTGAGCTGAAGGAGCGGAGGTTGATCACCGTCCTGACGCCCATCGCCTTGAGCTGCCGCATGCCCGTGGCCGTCGGCTGTGCGCCCCTGTACAAGGTGGCTGTCACCTGATGGAGGTTCGGCAGGCCTTCACGTTGGAGCGGCCTTGCCCAATGGCTGGGTTGAGGTGTGACGGTTGGGTACCCTGAGAGCTTTGCAAGGATGTACGCCGCAACGATGGCGCCGATCAACGAGAGCATTATCGCAATAAGAACAACCTTTCTTTTCAGAGGCATTCGAAGATCCTACTGTCGATTTTTGTGGCTGCAATAGGTCGTTGTACATCTACCTTACCACATCCCCCCTCCCCGGACAACAAAGAGGCCCCTCTTCAGAGGGGCCTCTTGGGCAGATACATCGTAGAGGGCCGAGCCCTCTTTGTCTCTCGGTCCTCTCCCTACGGGTAGATCCCTGTCAGGGTCGCTTCTCCCAGGGTGTGCTGCTTGAGTATCTTCCTGCTCGGTTTCTCGATCTTCTCCACATCAAGGGCCGTTAGGGTAAAGATGTACCGGTGAGATCCGCTGGGAGGATCGGGTCCTCCGTAACCGGTGCCGCCAAAATCATTCCTCGCCTGTTCGGACCCATTGTCCAATACCTTCTTCTTCGGTACTCCTTCCGGAAGACCGGTCAGTTTTCCGGGGATATTGAAGATGACCCAGTGGGTAAACGTCCCGCCAGGGGCGTCCGGGTCCTCAACCGTAAGCACGTACGACTTTGTCCCTTTGGGCGGATTTTGCCAGGTGAGAGGCGGAGAGAGATCATCCCCGCGTCGGCTGTACTTGGCGGGAATCTTCCCCTTGTCGGCGAACGCAGGGCTCTTCAGGACAAATTCCCCTGAGCCCGCCGCTGCGTGCTCTGTGGATGCCGTGAACGTATGGACTATTGCGAGCATTACCACCAAAAACCCGATACCCACTATCCTCTTCATTATACCTCCCCTCCTCTCTGTGAGAGCCCTCAGGTTCTCACTCCTAAAAAGTTTTTGTTTTGTGTATGTAGTCCCTCCCGCTCAAAAAAGGTTCAAAGGAAATGAGTGTTGATGGTGATTGCTTATCTATTCGAGAATCACAGTCCAATAACAGAACAAAAGCCTGCGGTAACGTTATTATATATGAACATCCCTCTTTTTCAACCAATAAAAACGCCCCTGGTACGGGATTCGATTGACAGACGGGTTATGAGTTGGTTGGGTCTGGTTATTTCATATGCGGAGGGCTCGCCCTTGCCCTCTCAGTATTACTTGTTTCACCATAATCATTGTTGACAGCAATATTCAATTTATTGCATGATTTTATTTTACAGCAGTGTTGCGCTGCAGAGGGCTATTATCATCTAGGATTCGAATCATCACACTGACTGAAGAGAGAGGAGGTTCTATGAGAATTGAGACCAAATGCGTCCACTCAGGTGGATACTTCGATGAATTCACGAGGGGCGCCAACACACCTATCTATACGTCCTCTGTCTACGAGTATCTTGACACCGATGCCCGCCCGTATCCGCGGTATTTCAATACCCCGAATAATGAGGCCGTGGTCAAGAAACTCTGCGACCTGGAGGGTGTCGAAGACGGGCTCGTGTTTAGCTCCGGCATGGCCGCGATATCAACCGCATTGCTCTCCTTCCTGAAATCGGGGGATCATGCCGTTATACAGGAAGAGATCTATGGCGGAACACATGCCTTTGTCTCTCAGCATTTCCCACGGCAAGAAATTGACTTCACCTTCGCGCCGGCTGACTCCACGGCCATTGCCGAGGCGATACGCCCCAACACGAAGGTGATCTACATCGAAAGCCCGACGAATCCCCTGCTCACTGTCGTCGACCTGCGAGGCGTGGCGGACCGCGCACAGAAGCGGGATATCATTACCATCATAGACAGCACATTCGCTACCCCCATTAATCAGAATCCGGCGTCTCTGGGCATTGATATGGTCATCCATAGCGGCACGAAGTACCTCGGCGGCCACAGTGACCTCTGCTGTGGCGCTGTCTTGTCCAGCGCTCGTTTGATTGATCACGTCAGGAAAACGGCGCAGAGTCTAGGGGGAAGCCTCAACGCATTGACCCTCTATATGCTCGAACGGAGCTTGAAGACCCTCAGCTTGAGGGTTGAACGGCAGACCGAGAATGCCCAGAAGATCGCCGAATATCTGAAGGGGTCGCCCGTGGTCGCGCTCGTCAATTACCCGGGCTTACCGAGCCATCCTAACCATTCCATCGTGAAGGCACAGATGAAGGGGTTTGGCGCAATGCTCTCATTTGAACTGAAGGCCCCTTCTCTGAGCGCGCGTGAGCTCATGCGGAGATTTAAGCTCATACGACCCGCCCTGAGCCTGGGCGGTGTTGAGACGACCGTTTGCGATCCTGCAACGACATCTCACCAGAAGGTGTCACCCGAGGCGCGAGGGAGGATGGGGATAACGGAGGACCTACTGAGACTCTCGGTCGGGATCGAGCATGTCGACGACCTGATTGCGGATATTGAACAGGCGCTCAAAGCGCAATAGGGATTAAACACAGATCTTTACCCCGGCATAACGCTCTTGTGTTCGATATAGTCAAGACGCTTCCCCCCTTGACACCCTCTATCTATTCCCTTACAGTTGATTCCAGAGGCGATTTTTTGGTTGGTCTTGTATCGTTGAGTCTACGCTTTTAAGGAGGGGGGATCATGAAAAAATTCTTGGTTCTTGCAGGATTGGTTGTGACCATGCTGGTCTTGGTGGCGGCCAAGTACGATTACCTTCTCGAGATGGGCGATAAGACCGTTCAGTCCTCTGAGTGTAAAAAGTGTCACGCGGCGATCTATGAGGATTGGTCAAAGAATTTCCACGCCAAGGCCTACGCCAACGACCTGTTCAAAAAGGCATCAAAGAGATATAGTGATCAAACGTGTATCGCGTGCCATGCCGCTCAGCAGGTAACTGAGGAGAGGGCCCTCATGGTCAGACCTGTTAATAAAGAAGAGGGGGTCAACTGCACCACCTGTCACCTCCGAAACAACATGATGTATGGCCCGTACAAGCTCAAGGCCAAGCATCCATCTGAACAGGATGAATCGATGCTCACATCGGAGTTCTGTGCGGGATGCCACATGCCGACCTATCAGGAGTGGAAGGCGAACGGTTCGCCAAAGACGTGTCAGGGGTGCCACATGCCGCGGGTGGAGGGGAAGACGGTCCAGGGATTTCCCCTCGCCTCTTTTGTGCCGAAGAGGATGATAGGTCAACACCTCCAGATCTATGAGGGCATCTTTCAGGGGCTGGTTTCCCTCACTGGCCAAAAGGGGACAAGTTCAGTTGCCATATCCCTGACCAATGCCGGGGCGGGACACAAGATGCCCACCGGCACGTACGGCGATTACCGTATGGTCCTCACGACGACCGTCGTGGACTCAGGGGGCAAAGAGGTCTTCGTCAAGGAGGAGGTCTTCTCGACGCAAAAGGGCAATGGCGTCCCCTTGCAGAAAAGCGTGCGTTTTGAATATCCGATTCCCGCGACAGTGAAGGGTTACCAGGCAAAGGCGAACCTCGTCTATACGGTGCCCGGGAGACCGGACATACCGATAGCTGCGTGGAATTCAGAGTAAGGGGGGAGGGATACTATGGCGTTTATTCATCCCCTGGTGATACTGGCGGCCGTCCTCTGTGGGGTCTATACGGGCCTTATGGGATGGAAGCGGTTTCAGTACAAGCGCGGTAGGGCGCCTGCCTCGGCCTTCCCGTGGCAGCGGCACATCCGCTGGGGGAGGATGTTTTTCATACTCCTCTGGATCGGCTTCCTGATTGGTCTCGGGTATATGATAGTCGAAATAGGGACAACCTTTTCGACCGGATTTCATGCCTACCTGGCTATCATTATCATTATTCTCTTTTCCGTTGGCGTCGGCATCGGCATAGTACTCTCGAAGGGGAAGAGGACTGATCGTCGTGCGCTGATTCATATGGTGGTGAACTATAGTGCGCTTCTGCTTGTCGCTCTGCAGATCGCCCTGGGCCTGATCCTCCTGAGCTTTTTCCTCTGATGCGGGGTAAGACATGCGGGTACGTGATGTACAGACTGTCTCTCCGGTTGTCGGTCTGTTCACCAGCAAGGAGGATTGAGCAGATCGTACATGGATGAACGAGCTGGGCAGGAACGCCCCTGCGGGTTTATCCAGCATCGATATCACAGGGCCGGTATTCACATAACATAGAGAAAATATGAGCAATTTCTCCTTGACAAAAGAGGGGGAAATTGTTATCAAACAAGAAGTTTTTTGACGCAGGCACGTAGCTCAGGGGGAGAGCGCTACCTTGACGCGGTAGAGGTCGACGGTTCGAAACCGTCCGTGCCTACCATGTCTTCATCTTTTTATGGAACAAAAGGAAGGGGTTCTCCACATTATTATTTTTTAATGGTGAGGGAAAGGCATCATTAATGTAGTAAATTAATGATGCCTTTTCTTAGTTTTTCGGTGGAAGCTGAACGTGGCTGATAATTCGGTGGCTCAGAAAAAAGAAGAAGGCGATTTTCTCGTTAAGCTGAGGCACAGTGCGTCCCATGTGATGGCCCAGGCGGTACAGGAATTTTTCCCGGGGGCCAAACTCACCATAGGCCCCTCCATAGAGGATGGTTTTTACTACGACTTCGACTATGAAGGCACCTTCTCTCCTGATGACCTCCCCAAGATTGAGACCAGGATGAAGGAGATCGTTGCCGAGGATCTTCCCTTCATCAGGGAGGATATCTCCAAGCGAGAGGCCATGAAGCTGTTTCGGGAGAAAGGAGAGGTATATAAGCTGGAGATTCTGAACGACATCGAGGATGGGCAGGTGACCCTCTATCGACACGGTGATTTTGTGGACCTCTGCCGTGGTCCCCACCTCTCGTCGACAGGTCAGATAAAGGCCTTTAAGCTGCTCAGAGTAGCTGGCGCCTATTGGCGGGGCGATGAGCGCAACAAGATGCTGCAGAGGATCTACGGTACCGCCTTCTCCACCCAGGAGGAGCTGGATGCCTATTTGGCGAGGATCGAGGAGGCAAAACGGAGGGATCACCGGCGGCTTGTCCAAGATCTGGATCTGCTGAGCTTCCATGCCGAAGCCGGCGCAGGGCTCGTCTACTGGCATCCGAAGGGCGGCCAGGTCCGTGTGCTTATTGAAGATTACTGGCGCCATCGTCACTACCAGGGAGGCTATGATATTGTGTTCACCCCCCATATCGGTCTGTATCATCTCTGGCAGACATCCGGCCACCTGGACTTCTACAAAGACGGCATGTACTCGCCCATGGATATTGACGGCCAGGACTACTACATCAAGCCCATGAACTGCCCATTCCATATTATGATCTACAAATCGCGACTGCGTTCCTACCGGGAATTGCCTCTGCGCTGGGCAGAACTGGGGACGGTTTACCGCTATGAGCGGAGCGGGACCTTGCACGGCCTGCTGCGGGTTCGGGGTTTTACCCAGGATGATGCCCACATCTTCTGCACTCCTGAACAGATCGAGGATGAGATCTTGCGGGTTCTGGACTTCAGCCTGGACCTCTTACGGGGCTTTGGTTTCAGGGATTTCGAGATCGAACTGAGTGTGCGCGATCCCCAAAAACCTGATAAGTATGCCGGCGCAGATGCCATGTGGGTGCAGGCAGAAGGTTCCCTTGTCGCCGCCCTCAAGGTGCGGAACCTTGATTATGAGCGCATGGAAGGGGAGGCGATTTTCTATGGTCCCAAGATAGACATCAAGATCAAGGATGCCCTTGGCCGGGCCTGGCAGTGCACAACCATTCAGTTTGATTTCAACCTCCCTGAACGCTTTGACATGACCTATATTGGCCAGGATGGAAAAGAGCACCGGCCCTATATGGTGCATCGGGCCTTGCTGGGCAGCATGGAGCGGTTCTTTGGAATCCTGGTGGAGCATTATACCGGCGCCTTCCCCCTCTGGTTGTCCCCGGTGCAGGCGGTCATCATGACCGTGACGGATAGGAATATCCCATACGGAGAGAAGGTCTACGAGCGGTTGTGGGACGAGGGGATCAGGGTGGAGAAGGACTTTCGGAACGAGAAATTGGGCTTCAAGATCAGAGAGGCCCAGTTGCAGAAGATACCCTATATGCTGGTCATCGGCGATAAAGAGGAGACGACTCAGACAGTAGCCCCCAGGAGGAGAGATGGGGTGGACCTGAAGGGGATGGCGCTGGAGAGATTTGTGACCTTAATTCGCGAGGAAGGTAAACCCCCGGGGGCTAATTTACCAGAAGGAGGTGCAAGGAGATAGAGAAAAAAGAGATCCGGGTTAACCGGGATATCCGTTCTCCCCGAGTGAGGGTCATAGATCCAGAGGGGAATCAGTTGGGGATTATGTCCCTCCCAGAGGCCTTGGAAAAGGCGAGCAACTTTGATTTGGACTTGGTAGAGGTTTCCCCCAAATCGGACCCTCCCGTCTGCAAGATTATGGATTATGGGAAGTATAAATACCTCCAGAGCAAGAAGGCCCATGAGGCCAAGAGGAAGCAGACGGGTGGCCATCTCAAAGAGGTAAAGATGAGACCGAAGACGGAGGAACATGATCTTCAGGTCAAACTCCGGCACATCGAGCGCTTTTTGAAGGGTGGATACAAGACGAAGGTCTCCATAGTCTTCCGGGGGAGAGAATTGGCCCATAAGGA
>CAYQOD010000050.1:0-9745 GCA_964419065.1 uncultured Thermodesulfobacteriota bacterium
TTCCCCCCCCCCCTGCCCCGCCACTTCCCGTCAGGGTTTCTCCGCAGCGTTCCAAGCCCCGTGCAGGGTACATCGGCCAGGACCCGGTCGAAGGATGCCGGCGCAACGGGGAGCATAACGGTCGCGTCATGTGCCAGGGTCTTCACGATCGAGACCCCCAGGCGCCGGCAGTTCTCCTGCAGCAGGGAGAGCTTGGCAGGGCTTATATCCACTGAGATGATCTCACCCTGATCCTCCATCAGCTGGGCCAGGTGGGTCGTCTTACCCCCCGGGGCGGCGCAGAGGTCGAGGACCCGCTGCCCGGGGTGCGGCGCCAGGATGAAGGGGACGAGTTGGGAGGCCTCATCCTGGACCTGCAGCCATCCCTCCTGAAAGCTATGCCAGGTGGCAAACGGCGGGGGGGTGTCCACGATGATACCCATCGGGGAAAAGGGGGCCAGTCGCGCCTCCACACCCTCGTCCTGCAGCCGTCGGATGACCTCGCCCCGGTCCCCCTTGAGGGTGTTAACACGTAACGTAAGAGGGGGGATCTGATTGTTAGCCTGACAGAGGGAGGTGGTCTCCTGCGCTCCCCACTGATGGAGCCAGCGGTGCACCATCCAGGGGGGGTGGGAGTAGTATGACGCGATGTGACCGAGGGGATCATTGACGGGGTCCGGGAAGGAGACCTCCCTTCTCCCCTCGGTGATCCCTCGGAGTATCCCGTTGATCAGGGGAGCTGCCCTGCTCGCGCCCCGCTCCCGTGCCAGGGCGACTGCCTCGTCGACGGCGGCATGAGAGGGTACCCGATCCATGAACAGAAGCTGGTAGACCCCCATCCGCAGGATGGCGAGCACGGAACGCTCCATCCTCTGTGGCTTGATACGGGAGTAGGCCGCGATGATCCAGTCGATCCGCCCCCGCCACCGCAGCACCCCGTAGACGAGCTCCCGCACGAAGGCCCTGTCCCGATCCGCCAGCAGCGGGTCGGCCACAACCAGACGATAAAAGAGGGGGTCCATCGGGGACCCCCTCTGCTCCCAACTGAGCAAGACCTCGAGGACCTTTGTGCGCGCGCGATCCATTATCGGACGGCCATCTCCTCCAAGCGTTTGATACGCTCCTCGATAGGGGGATGGGTGCTGAACAGCCTCTGAACCCCTCCTCCTTGCAGGGGATTGACGATGAGCATGTGGGCGGTAGAGGGGTTGACCTGCATAGGGATCCGCTTCGCTGCGGCATCCAGCTTGGCCAGGGCGCTGGCCAGGTAGTGGGGATTGCCGGCGAGCCTGCCCCCTCCCTCATCAGCGTGGTACTCCCTGGAGCGGGAGATGGCCAACTGGATGAGGATGGCGGCAAACGAGGCGAGGGTGGTGAGCACCAGGACGGCGATCATCTTGGCCGCCCCTCCTCCCTCTCGATCGTCACCGATGCCCCCGAAGATGGCGCCCCACCGGGCCATGGAGGCGATAAAACTGATGGCACCGGCGATGGTGGCGGCGATGGTCCCGATGAGGATATCCCGGTGGCGGATGTGCGAGAGCTCATGGGCCAGGACACCCTTCAACTCGTCCTCGTTTAATATCCTCATGATCCCTGTGGTCACGGCTACCGCCGCGTGCTGTGGGTTTCTCCCCGTGGCAAAGGCGTTGGGGGCATCGTTGGGGATGACATAGACCTTGGGCATGGGAAGCCCGCCCCGTTGGGCCAGCTCCCGCACCACCCGGTGCAGCCCCGGCGCCCCGGTCTCTGAGACCTCCTGGGCGCGGTACATCTTCAGGACGATGCGGTCACTGAACCAATAGACACTGAAATTCATCGCCGCTGCAAAGATAAAGGCGAAGATGGCCCCGCTGCGTCCGCCCAGCAGGTTGCCGACCCAGACCAGGAGGATGGTCAGCAGTGCCATCAGGACATAGGTCTTCACCTGGTTCATACTTCATACCTCCTTTTCTTCTGGACTCTGATTTTAATGGCGATAAGACGTCGCTGTGGCCCGTCTCAATCGGTAGCTATGATCCTTACTCATCCTTCCTGAGGGTCCGTAACCCCTGGAACCCTCCGCCATACTCACTATTCTACCCCAATCGTTCCCCCGGGGTCAACCGATGGCCCCGGACAAACTCCTCCCATCCCATTCGCGTGCCCCCCTCCAGATGGAGCTCCTCTATAAACAGGGACCCCTCGCCGCAGGCTATCTCAATTCCCCCATCAAGGGAGATGATCTGGCCGGCTGCGCCCGTGCCGTCGTCTATGCGGGCCCGGTAGATCTTCACCCGCTTTCCCCCCCAGAAGGTAAAGGCGATGGGCCAGGGTACCATCCCGCGGATCTGGTTTCTGATCTGCTTCGCCCCCCGCTCCCACTGGATAAGCCCATCGTCCTTTCGCAAGAGGGGGGCATACGAGGCGCCTTCTTCATCTTGGGGCGTTGGCCGAATGGTCCCTTCCTTCAGACCACGGATCGTCTCCATCAGGAGGTGCCCACCCAATTCGGCCAGCCGCTCACCGAGTTCTTGGGCCGTCTCATCGGGTTCGATCTCTACCTCCTGCACAGCGAGGATGTCGCCCGTATCCATTCCCTCGTTCATGAGGATGGTGGTGACACCGGTGATGGCCTCACCATTGATGACGGCCCAGTTGATGGGGGCTGCCCCGCGGTACTTGGGAAGCAGGGAGGGATGTACGTTGACACACCCCAGCGGGGGCAGGCTCAGGATAGCAGGTGGTATGATTTGGCCAAAAGCGGCCACCGCGATCAGATCAGGCCCCAGCTCCTCCAATCGGGCGACAAACGCCGGCTCCTTCACCCGCTCCGGCTGCAGGATCGGCAGCCCTAGATCAGCAGCGCACTCCTTTACCGGAGGGGGTAGTACCTTCCTGCCCCTCCCACGGGGGCGATCGGGCTGGGTGATGACCGCGACCACCTCGAACGATCCGGCCAGGGCACGCAACGAGGGGATCGCAAAAGGAGACGTCCCCATAAAGATCGTCTGCAACCTCTGTCTCTCAGATCCCATCCCTGCTAGCGTGACGGGGTATCCCCCTCCTCGGCCTTCTGCATCATCTTGCGCAGTTTGCGCTGGATGATCCCCCGCTTCAGGCGACTGATCCTGTCGATGAGAAGGACCCCCTCCAGGTGGTCGATCTCATGCTGTAGAACCCTTGCCAGAAGCCCCGATGCCTCAATCTCCCGCTGTCGCTCGTCCAGATCGTAGCCCCGCACCAGCACCTGTTCGGCGCGGGTGACGTTCTCGTGTATTCCAGGTAGGCTCAGACACCCCTCTTCATTGACGACCTGTCCTTCCGTCTCTACGATCTCGGGGTTGACCAGGGTGATGAGCTCCTTCGCCCCCTTGGGGTGGCGCACGTCAACGGTGATGAGCCGCTCGGATACCCCCACCTGGGGGGCCGACAGACCGACCCCTGGGGCAGTGTACATGGTCTCCGCCATGTCCTCCGCAAGACGCACTACCCGCTCGTCTATGTCCTCGATTCTTTTGGCCGCGACCCGCAGGACAGGGTCCGGGTAGATGACTATCTTGGTAACGGCCATCGCACTACAGGCTCCTCTTTCGTAAATATAACCACATGATGACCGAAATTCCAGCCACGAGGATACTGATGGCCTGTGTGATGGAGAGCGCCCCCCCGAAGATGCTGCCCCGGTAGTCACCCCGCCAAAATTCCATCAGAAAGCGTACCACCCCATAGAGGAAGGTGTACGACCAGAAGACCTCTCCGTGGAAGATCTTTCTGCGTCGAAGGAGGATGAGGACGATGAAGATGAGAAAGAGGCTGAGGGAGCTGTAGAGCTGTACGGGATGCAGGGGGAGGCCCAGAGGCGCAAGGCTGTGGGGATCGGTAAAGGTCACTGCCCAGGGCAGTGAGGAGACCTTACCATAACAGCACCCCGCACCGAAACACCCGATTCTGCCGATGGCGTGCCCGATGGCTACAGAGGGGGCGAAGATATCCGTCACCTGCCAGAGGGGGAGTCCTATCCGCCGGATATACCAGATGCCGACCGCCGCCGCCGGCAGCAGTCCGCCGTAAAATACCAGGCCCCCATCCCATATCTTGAGGGCGTTGAGGGGGGCATGGGCGTACTCCTGAAGGTTCATGAGGACGAAGAGAAGTCGAGAGCCGATCAGGGCGCTCACGAGGACGTAAAAGGTGATGTCAAGGATCTTGTCCGGGTCGATCCCCTCTCGTTTTGCCTGTCTCCTGGCCAGCACCGTCCCCACCAGGACGCCCATGGCGACCATGAACCCATAGGTGTAGATCCTGAATTTCCCGATGGCGATAAGGATCGGATGCATATCAGCTCTTCCTTTCGGTGGCTCTCCTCTCTCCCCACAGGACTTTCATGGCGAACAAGATGACCCCGATGGAGATGGAGGCATCCGCCACGTTAAAGGCAGGCCAGTGCCATCCTTTATAGTGGAAATCGAGGAAGTCCACCACTCCTCCCAGGCGGAAGCGGTCTATCAGGTTACCCACCGCCCCTGTCAGGATGAGGGAGAGGCAGAGGGGGGTCCACAGCTCCCCTTCCTCGATCCGGCGAAGATAGTAGAGAATGAGGACAATAGCCACACAGGAAACGACGATGAAGATGATAGTGGCCCCTTCACGTTCGGCCAGTAGACTAAAGGCAGCGCCTTTGTTCTGCACGTGGGTGATGTTCAGAAATCCCGCGATGGCCTCAGTGGAGTGATAGAGGGGGACATGGCGCTCGATGTAGAGCTTGCTCCCCTGATCCAGGGCAAGCAGGAGTACAAAGATGATCAGCACGATCCGATAGTTCCTCTTCATCATCCCGTATCCATGACCGTCTCAAAACAGCGCTGGCAGATCTCCGGGTGCTCTTTGTTGGCACCCACGCTCCGATCGTATACCCAGCACCGCTGACACTTCTCCCCTTCTGCATGTCCTATCTCCACCGTTAAGGCAGCCGCGTCCTCATCGAGGGTCAATTCCACCTGCGAGACGATGAAGAGCTCCCGTAGATCCGTACTAAATCCCTGGAGGAAACCATAGGGCTTTTTCGGTGCCCTCAGCCTCACCGTGGCGTCCAAGGAGTGGCCGATCACCTTCTGCTGGCGGGCCTCCTCGAGGGCCTTGGTCACCTGTTCACGCACCTCCCAGAGTCGCTCCCATTTCTGCTCCAGGGCCTCATCGAGGAAATCCTCCTCCGGTTGGGGGAAACTCGCCAGGTGCACACTCTCCCCCTCTCTTCTTTCCTGGGGGAGGTGCTGCCACACCTCATCGGCGGTAAAGGAGAGGATGGGGGCCATCATGCGTACCATCCCCGTGAGGATGCGATAGATGGCGTTCTGGCCCGACCTCCTCTTGTGGGAGGAGGGTGCAGAGGTGTAGAGACGGTCTTTGAGGATGTCAAGGTAGAGGGCACTCAAATCGATGACGCAGAAGTTATGCACGGAGTGATAGATGGTGTGAAACTCAAACCGCTCGTAGGCACGCCCTACTCGCTCCGTTAATCGCTGAAAGCGGTGGAGGATCCACTGGTCGATCTCCTGGAGTTCTGCAGGGGGCAGGGCGTGCTCTCGGGGATCGAAGTCATAGAGGTTGCCCAGCATATACCGCCAGGTGTTCCTGATCCTGCGGTAGGCCTCGGTGAGCCGGTCGAGGATCTCCTGGGATATCTTGATGTCGTCTCGGTAGTCCTCCGCCGCCACCCATAACCGCAGGATCTCCGCCCCGAACTTCTGGATGACCTCCTCAGGGGCCACCACGTTCCCTGCCGACTTGGACATCTTTCTCCCCTCGCCGTCCACCACGAAACCGTGGGTGAGGACACTGGTGTACGGAGGGACCCCCCTGGTTCCCACCGCGGTCAGCAGCGATGAATGGAACCACCCTCGATGCTGGTCGCTCCCCTCCAGGTAGAGGTCGCACGGAAACCGCAGATCATCTCTCTGCTCCAGGACCGCTGCCCAGCTCACCCCAGAATCGAACCAGACGTCGAGGATATCCGATTCCTTCCTGAATTGCGCCCTCCCGCAGGCAGGACACTGGGCCCCGGGGGGCAAAAGCCTTTCCGCAGGCGCGTCAAACCAGATATCAGCCCCCTCCTGGGCGAACCTATCGGCGACGAAATCGATGACGTCCTTTCGGAGCAAGGTCTCGCCACAACCATTGCAGTAGAAGGCCACGATGGGGATCCCCCAGACCCGCTGGCGGGAGACGCACCAATCGGGCCGGTTGGCTATCATCCCATAGATACGCTCCTTCCCCCAGTGAGGGATCCACTGCACCGCTTCGATCCCCTTGAGCGCCCGCTCCCTGAGGCCACCGTGATCGATGGAGATGAACCACTGCTCGGTGGAGCGGAAGATGATGGGATTTTTACACCGCCAGCAGTGGGGGTAGGAGTGTTCCACCTCCTGCTCCTTCAACAGCGCCCCCTTCTCGGCGAGCTTGGCGTTGACGTGGGGGTTGGCATCGAAGACGAACTCTCCCCCGAAGAACTCCACTTCAGGGGTGAACCTGCCGTCGTCGTCAACCGGGGCATAGATATCCAACCCGTACTTCAGACCGCTCTCGTAGTCCTCCTGACCGTGCCCCGGGGCGGTATGGACGCAACCCGTCCCTGCATCTAAGGTGACGTAATCGGCCAGGATGATGACCGATTCTCGGTCGAACAAAGGGTGACGGCTCTTCAGCCCCTCGAGATCCCTCCCGGCAAAGCCCTCCAGCACTCGGTAGTCTTTGATCCCCAGGGTGTTCATCACGATGTCCGCCAGGTCTTTGGCCACGATATAGACCTCGTCGTCGGCCTCAACGGCCACGTACGTGTGGTCGGGGTGGAGGGCGATGGCGAGGTTAGCCGGGATGGTCCAAGGGGTGGTGGTCCAGATGATCACCGAGGCCTTCTTACCCCGTAGGGAAGGAAAGGTCTCGCCAAGATCAGAGATCATGGGAAACTTGACGAAGATGGAGGGAGAGTGGTGGGGTCCATATTCCACTTCCGCCTCTGCCAGGGCGGTCTTACAGGTAGCACACCAGTAGACTGGTTTCTTCCCCTTATAGAGATAGCCCCCCTCCACAAACGTACCGAACTCCCGCACGATGATGGCCTGGTATTCGTAGTCCATAGTGCGATATGGATGATCCCAGTCTCCCAGGACCCCCAGTCGCTTAAACTCCTCCCGCTGGATATCGATGAACGTGGCTGCGTACTGTCGGCAGTGTTTCCTGATCTCAGATTTGCTCATCCCCTCTTTGCGGGCCCCCAGCATCTTATCCACCTCATGCTCTACCGGTAGACCGTGGCAGTCCCAACCAGGGACATAGACGCTGTCGAAACCGGCCATGAACTTGGCCTTGACGATGATGTCCTTTAAGATCTTGTTCAGGGCGGTTCCCATGTGTATGTGCCCGTTGGCATAGGGGGGACCGTCGTGGAGGATATATTTCTCCCGCCCCTCGGCGGCCCGAAGGATCTTCTCGTAGAGCCCCTTTTCCTCCCACCTTTTAAGGATCTCGGGCTCACGTTTGGGGAGATCTGCCTTCATGGGGAAGGGAGTTTGAGGAAGATTCAAGGTCTTTTTATAATCCATACAGCCTCTCCTGTGGGGCGTTGTGTTCCGAACAGAGAAGTTTTAGTCATATCATAAAGCCCAGGCTATAGCAATATGATATCACCCGTTTCCCCATTGTCCCCTCTTTCTTTTCAACATCGATCCTCTTCGAGGGACAAAAGAGCTTTCCCGTTCACTAGGACGCGTCTTAATTATGACGCCCCTTTTTATGGACGGCGGTATCGATCACCCTCCCCTGGGCGTCTCTGAGGGAGGCGCTATCACCGTCGTTGTTCCAGATGGGGTAGCGGGAACCCCAGTAGAGACGCAGTTGATGCGCACCCTCGACGACATTCTGCCCTTTTCCCGTAAAGAGGAGCGCAGTGTAGCCCGGTCGGAGGATGGCGTGGGGGAAAGTATACGTGTATCCTGCACGGTCGGAGAGGGAAAAGCCCACGAGGTCCATGTCCGTCGGGGAGATATTGCATATCCTCACATACTCACCGTTGAGGTTATACCGGTCATCCCCCTCGGCGTTGGCGTTGAGGCGGGTGATCTTGAGGGGACCGGGAACTCCCTTCCCCCCCCAGATCCCCAACCCCTTCGACCTGGCCTCCTCCTGGAGCCTGAAGAAATCGTGGTAGTATTTCATCGGCTCGAGGATAAAGAGGTGGGCCAGTCCCGCCTTGAGTAGTTCGGCGTTAACCATCTCTCCCCCGACGAAGACGTAGGCGAGGGTGCGCCCATACTTATCCTTCCTGATCTCCCCATATTCCACCATGACCGCTTTCCCCTTGACCTTGCGGGCATTGTAATCCCGGGCCTCCTTCCACAGGGCATCACCGCGCTCAGGGGTATTGATTCCTAGATAGCGAATGTGTCGCCCGTCGTTCAAGACGATGGTATCGCCGTCCACTACCCGTGCGACCCGAAAGGGACCCTCGACATCCTGGGCAGAGGCCCGAGGTGAAACCTGGAGAAGTCCCCCCAGAAATAACACTGATAAGGATATCAATAATGCAATGGCCCTTTTCTCCTTCATCTGCCCTGCATGTCTGAGTGCTTTAAAAAAAGTCTATCATATTCACACGAGTCGGTAAAACCGAAAAGACCCTTACGATTTACACCACAAGATGTAAAAAATATATTGACATTTGTTCTTTTTGCCGTAAAAATATTGAGGTGCACATTACGGACAAACCTTCACGAGTGCGGTTATGAACTCACAGGCAGGAGGTCCTCTATGTCTTTGAGAAAGGGATTCATCTTAGGAGTCGTCGTAGCACTCCTCGTCGGCTTTCTCGGTGTGCCCCCTGTGGTTCGGGCTGAAATCGAGGATGAACCGACTGGGACGGAGATAACCTTTGATCTTGTCCTCGTCCGCCCCATCGGCGTAGTAGTCTTTGCGGCGGGGACAACGATCTTCATCGTCTCCTCACCCTTTGCCCTCATCACCGGCAGCTTAAAGAATACCGCTGACAAGCTGGTCGCCGAACCGTATAGGTTTACCTTCGTTCGCCCACTGGGGGAATATTAACGATAAAGCCCTTCCCCGCGGGAATGAGGGGCGTCAAAGAGGACTTCTCAGAGGAGAGGTTTCTCTATGCCGTTCCACGTCTCACCTGTTAAGACGACGTGTGGCGGTTGCTGAAAGGTAGGGTATTAAACCATTCCCATGCGGCAAAAATTAAGGGGGACAATCATCACACCTTCAAGGGGGAGGAGAGAAAGATCTTGACCCCAGCAGATGGATTGATTTACAGTACTACAGGCACATCTCTACACAGGGGGGAATCATGATCTTCATCGTTCGTCTGCTGATCAACATGGTGGCCATCCTCATCATCGCCTGGCTGCTGCCCAAGGTGATACGGGTCGATAGCTTCCTAGCGGCCTTGGCTGCGGCTTTCCTCTTGGGGGTCGTCAATACGTTTATCCGGCCCATCCTCGTCTTGCTCACCTTCCCTCTCACGGTCGTGACCTTTGGGCTCTTCCTGCTGGTCATCAACGGCATGCTGCTCTGGTTGGTCGGGGCCTTGGTAAAGGGTTTTCACGTCAATGGTTTCTGGGGGGCGCTGCTCGGGGCGATCTTGATCAGTATCGTGAGCTGGATCTTATCCAGTGTGGTCAGTTAGCATTTGTCCCTCCTCTTTTGCCTTGCACGTCCTATGTCTTTTCTTAAACTCCCGCTTCCGTCGCTCAATCTCCCCTTCGTCCCTGCTATA
>CAYQOD010000051.1:0-9735 GCA_964419065.1 uncultured Thermodesulfobacteriota bacterium
ATACGCCACAATCCACGCCACCTGATCCGCCTTACCCCGTACCGCCTCCCTGGCCAGGCGATCAGCCTCTCGGTTTTCCTCTCTCGGTATATATGTGATCTGCCAGCGAGCGAAGCGCCCTAAAAGCCTTTTCACCTCCTCTGCCAAAGTCTTGAGTTTGCCATCTCGTACCCGGTAACCCCCATTGATCTGCCTTGCCACGAGTTCGGAGTCGAGATAGATCTCTATTTCTCTCGCCCCTACTCTTTTGGCCTCCTGGAGGCCCAGGATGAGTGCCTGATACTCTGCGATATTATTGGTTACTGACCCCAAATATTCCTTCCGTTGAGATACGATCCTCTCTTTCCCATCCTTTATGATCACCCCTGCCCCACCTTCTCCAGGATTGCCCTTGCAAGATCCATCCACATATACATAGACCTTCTTTTCTCCCCTTCGGGGAGGACGTCCTATGGTGGGGACCCCCATGATAGTATCCTAATTCCTCCCACTGACTTCCCAGTAGAGAATTCGCTGGCAATTGGGGCAGAGGATAATCTCTACGTTCTTTTGTACCTCGTTAAACATCTGAGGAGGGATATTGACGTAACACCCTTGACAGGCCTCATTCTTCGCCAAGGCGATAGCTATCCCATCCCTCTTTTCCTTTATGGTATTATACCTCTTTAAGAGCTGAGGATCCAACTCTTTTATTATATCCTCATTTATCTTGTGCCATTGGGCTATGTCCTTCTCCACTTGGACCATCAGCCCCTTTACCTTTTCTATCTCCTCCCCTATTTCTCCCTTTTCCCTCTGCGCCCTTTCTACCAAGGATTCATAGTTGATCTTATGCTGGTCGATTTCATCCAATATATTTATAATCTCTTCTTCCCGCTGGCCGTTAAATTCCTTGGCATGCTCGATTTCCTTCAGGAGGGCCTGGTATTCCTTATTAGTCTTGACCTCCAGAAGTCGGAGCTGGGAGCGTTTTACCCTCTCGCTCTCCAGCTCTAGTTCTCCTTCCTTTGTTCTCCGTTGCTTTTCAAGTTCCTCGATCTTTCTTTTTTCCTCTTCCTGTCTCTCCTCGAGTGATTTGAGCAGTCCCCTCAACCTTTCCAACTCGAGGGGGTAGGTCTCCTTGGCTTTTTGGGCCTCTTTTATATCTCGTTCCATCCGCTGAAGTCTCCAGAGAAGCTGAAGTTGGCTCTTCAAGACCCGCTCCCCTGAAAAGGCCCAAAAAAAGCGCACCTCTTTGCGGTGCACCTCCTGTAGTAAGGCCCTTCTTCCCTCTTCACTCGTTTAGACAAGACAAAGACCCACACCGTGCATCCTAGTGGGCCCACCTGGAATCGAACCAGGGACCTTCCGGTTATGAGCCGGTGGCTCTCCCAACTGAGCTATGGGCCCTTGATTGTTATCAAAATATTATCCTTTAATTGGACCTTTGTGTCAAGAAAAAAAGGAAAGAGAAAACGGGAGAGGGAGGGAAATGCCGCGCGGAGACATGCGCTCTCTCAGTAGCTCCTGCTGCCAAACCTCTTCCGAACGAGCCCCTCCACCTCTGCCTTGCGGTGACAGGCCGCCTTATGGCCATTGCGGACATCTTCGAGCAGAGGCTCCTCCTTTCTGCATCGGTTTATCACAAAGGGACACCGGGGATGAAACCGGCACCCGCTGGGAGGTCTGAGCGGACTTGGCACATCCCCAGTGAGAACGATGCGCTGAGGTTTGTGTTCGACATCAGGGATGGGAATGCCTGAAAGCAGTGCGTGGGTGTACGGGTGGAGCGGACTGGTGAAGAGGTCTTTCGTCTGTGCGATCTCAACCAGTTTACCGAGGTACATCACGGCGACTCGATTGCTGATGTACTTGACGACAAGGAGATGATGGGTGACAAAGAGGTACGTGAGGTTGAACTTCTGCCGCAGTTCATGGAGGAGATTCAGTATCTGCGCCTGCACCGAGACATCCAACGCAGAGGTGGGCTCATCGAGGACGATGAACTCCGGGTTCGTGGCAATGGCCCGGGCAACGGCTATGCGTTGTCTCTGACCGCCGGAAAATTCGTGCGGATAGCGTAAGGGATGATCTTGCGTCAACCCCACGAGCTGGAGCAGTTCCAGGATGCGATCCTCAATCTCCCTGCTGCTTAACTTTTCCTGCTCCTTGATGGGCTCAGCAATGATGTGTTTGATCAGCATGCGGGGATCCAGCGATGTCGCCGGGTCCTGAAAGACCATCTGCAGTTTGCCGCGTATTCCCCTTTTTTTGAGATCTCCTTTTTTCATCGAGGCGATATCCACCCGTGCTTCCTTTCCATTACCATCCGGGTAATAGTAGATCTGACCACCGGTGGGTTCATCAAGACGAATGATCGTCTTGCCTGCCGTTGTCTTGCCGCAGCCCGATTCACCGACCAATCCGAGGCACTCCCCCCGGTAGATATCCAGGTCAATGCCGTCCAGGGCCTTTACGGAATCCGCCTTTCTGCGGAGTACCCCGCCTAAAACCGGATAGTGCCTCTTGAGATTCCTGAGCTCAAAGATCTTCTGCATCATCCCTTCACTTTTGCTTCTTGCGCCTCTTGCTGTTGAGAAGATGACAGGCGACCCAGTGTTCCTTTTCCACCTCGATGGCATCAGGGAACCTCTGCCGACAGACCTTCACAGCCTCGTCGCATCGAGGGTGAAACCGGCATCCCGGCGGTGGTGTTACGAGGTTCGGGACGTTGCCTTCGATACTCTCCAACGGTCCTTCTTGAGAGAACTTGGGCACCGAATTGAGGAGTGCCCTGGTATAGGGATGCACGGGATTACGGAAGAGATCTTTGACATCGGCCACCTCGCAGATATTGCCGGCGTACATGACACCGACCCGATCGCATGTCTCCGCAACGACCCCTAAATCATGGGTGATGAGCAGAACTGAAGATATCTCTTTCTGCTTGAGCTCACGCAATAATTCTAGTATCTGGGCCTGGATGGTGACATCGAGGTTCGATGTCGGCTCATCGGCGATGAGGAGCAGCGGATGACAGGCCAGGGCGATGGCAATGACGATGCGTTGTTTCATGCCGCCGGAGAGGTTGTGAGGGTAGCGCTTGACGATCTCTTCCGGATTAGCGATGCCGAGTTTTCCGATAATCTCGATGGAACGCTCAATAGCCTCGTGTTTCAAACGCTTCTTCCAGCGCTTCAAGAGGGGGATCTTACTCACTACCGTGAGGATAAAGGCATCTGGGTCCTTCGCCGCAAGTCCGTAGACAAACTGTAGGAATTTTCTCAGGGGATAAAATGTCCTACAGTCAGGTGCAGTGAGATCGTCGAGGAGCTTCTTGCACATCTCAGCCTTTTGGTGAAAGAGGAAGCTCTCCGCCACCTGATCGCCGATGGACATGATCGGGTTTAAGGCGGCGTTCGGCTCCTGAAAGATCATGGAGATCTGATTGCCGCGCAGATCCTCCATAAAGGCCTCGGTCTGTTGCAAGAGATCTATGGCCTCGGTCTTGCCGTCTTCATCGAAAAAAAGCAGGACCTTGCCGCCTTCGATCTTTCCCGGTTCCTGAACGATACGCATCATGGAGCGCGCGGTCACACTCTTACCACAGCCGGATTCCCCGACGAGCCCGAAGGTGGACCCATGATCCACCACGAGGCTGACCTTATTGAGGGCCTTCACCACCCCTTCGTAGGTGTAGAAATTGGTTACGAGATCAATTGTCTCGATAAGTTTGGGCATTGCACTTTCCGTTTCCCATGTCCCGAATCACCGGTAACACCATTTGTGTCCTCTATCTCCTTCTGATCTTGGGGTCGAAGGCATCGCGCAGGGCATCCCCGATCAGGTTCCAGGCGAGGACGAAGAGGACGATGCATGTGCCAGGGATCGCCACCGTATACCAGTATCGGAGGGGATCATCCGGCGGGCCGACGATGTAGTTTCGGGCCAAGGCAACCATCTGGCCCCAGTCCGCATACCCCTTGGGCGCACCCAGACCGACAAAGCTCATGAAAGCAGCGACAATGACCATTGACCCGATATCCATGGTAGCCATGACCAGGACCGGATAGATGGCGTTGGGCAAGATATGACGGAGCATGATCTTTAAGTTGGACACACCCATGACCCGTGCGGCCTGCACGAAGTCCAGCTCCCGCAGGGTCAGGATCCCCGATCGCATGACGCGGACATAACTTCGCCACTCTATTATGGCCAGGGCGATTATAATATTGTCGAGTCCCCTGCCAAAGGCAACGACAATGGCCATGGCGAGCACCAGAAGGGGTATAGCAAAGACAATATCCACAAACCGCATCAATATCTCATCGACGATGCCACCGTAGTAACCAGAGATAACACCGATCGTGACGCCGATCAAGACCGCAAAGCCGACCACAAACAGCCCGATTTTAAAAGCGGTCCGTGTACCCCAGACGGCACCGTAGAAGATGTCGTACTGTCCGGAGGTGGTCCCGAAGATATTCTCTTTGCTCGGGGGTTGGGGTGTGGGCGAATAGCCCTTATGGGGCATCAGATAGGGGTTGTGCGGGTACTTCGGTGGCGCGATATAGGGCGCACAGACGGCAACCACGATGAAAATCAAAAGCAGCGAAAACCCGATGATGGCAGACGGGTTGCGAAAGATCCGGTGGAGGGTGAACTTTAATTCCTTCAGCCTGGGATGGCCCTTTTTGATTGCCATTTTCATGTCTAATTCAAGCGTATCCTGGGATCGATGTAGGCGTAGAGGATGTCTATGGTGAGGTTGGCGAGGACAAATATAATCCCGAAGACCATGCTCACTCCCATCAAGACAGGTATATCCAACTGGGTGGCGGACTCTGCCAACCACCATCCTATCCCCCGCCGGTTAAAAACCACCTCGATGGCAATGCTCCCCTCCATCAAGAAGGCGACCAGCCACCCGGCGATCGTCACGACCGGTATCAAGGCGTTCTTGCGGGCATGGGTGAAGTAGACGGTCTTGGGGTCCGCGCCTTTGGCCCGGGCGGTTATGACGTATTCCTTGGATATCTCTTCGATCATGCTTGAGCGCATCACCCGCATCAGCAAGGCGACTATAACCAGGACCTCGGTGATGACGGGCATGGCGAGGTGCCTGAGTGCATCTAGGGCGATGTCCAGCCGTCCGTTTAAAAGGCCGTCGATGGTGTACATACCGGTGAAACGGGTGAATTTATCCGGATTTTCAAAGATGAAAATGAGGTATTTATCGCTCAGGACACCAGGAGGAAAGACCGAGAGATAACCATAGAAGATCATGAGGACGATCAAGGAAAATAAAAAGGTCGGCAGGGACCAGAAGATAATGGCGAAGATTCTGGATGTGTGATCGATAGGGGTATTGTGGTGTATGCCGGAGATGGTTCCCAACCAGATCCCGAATACGATGATGATGGGTGAGACAAAGAGGTTCAGCTCCAGGGTGATGGGGAAAAGCTGCCAAAAGGCATCCCAGACCGGCCTGGCAGCGACCAGGGACCAACCCAGGTTGCCGGATCCGACCTGCTTGATCCAGCGGAAATATTGGACGTAGAAGGGATCATTGAGGCCGAACCGCTGGACGATCTGGGGGATGTTCTGCGCCTGCTGGGGTGTGTTCACATACGCTGACGCCCTGCGCTCCGGGCTGAAGGTCATAAGAATACTGAATATCAGAACGGAGACACCGAAGACGACGACGAACATCAACAGGAGCCTTCGAATAATGAATGCCGTCATGTGTTACCTGCTGAAACTGAGCAAATGCCGGGGACTTCACGTTCCCCGGCATTTGCTCAGCGAACAAAGTTAGTTGGTTACTTCTTCTCCAAGTCCTTCAGGAACTCGTGGGCGTCCGTGAACATGGGGTTGGGAACGTACCCATGCACATACTCCTGGTACGGGCGGACGTTGATCTGTTGATAGAGCGGGATACCGATGGCATCCTCATACCAGAGCTCCTGGAGCCTGTAGTAGACCTTTTTCCGTATCTTCGGATCGACGTTCTGGATACCCTCATCACACATACTGTCTATCTCGTCGTTCTTGAGGGCCATGAACTTGCCGTAAAACCCATTGGAGTGCATGTAGGGGTAGATGAAGTTGTGCGGATCGGCATAGTCGGCGCCCCAGCCACTGATGAAGAGCGGGAATAGGAGGCTACGGATCTGCACGATATAGTCCTTCCAGTCCACGTTGCGGACCTCGATCTGGAACTTGGGGTTCAGGGACATGACGTTTTCGGCGAGCATGTGGGCGGCGGCCTCACGCATCTCGTTACCCGTGTTATGGGTGATAACCATCTTGAACCCCTTCTCCCAGACTTGGCCACCCCAGGCCTTTTTCATATATTCCTCGGCCTTTTTCATATTGAATTCATAGACCGGGACATCCTTGTGGTAGGGGAGCCCTTCGATGTTGGGGCTGGTAGGCATGACCACCATACCATGGAAGACGTCCCTCTTATAGGTCTCCCGGTCGAAGGCGTGCATAAAGGCCTTTCGCACGTTGGCATCGGAGAAGAAGTCGGGTGGGATGCCTTTGCCGTCGAGCTTGCCGCTGCCGATATCGGTATTACCCGTGGGGTTGACGTTACGGCAGAACATGACGGCGGTAAAATTCAACACCGGGACCTCGTAGATTTTGAGGCCCTTCATGGCCTTGACCTCAGGTACATGGGGGGTGTCGACCTGGACGCGGTCAGCATCGCCGTTCTGCAGCATGAGCTTACGGGTGCTCCACTCCTTCACGTACTTAATGATGGCCGTCTTGATCTTGGGTTTGGGACCCCAGTAGCCCTCAAACCGTTCAAAGACGAACTCTTTGGCAGGATCCCAAAACTTCATCTTGTAGGGACCGGTGCCGTTTGCTATCTTCTGTAGAGGCTCATAACCGGGTTCGGGATTGTTGTATTTGGCGGCGTTTTTGATGTTCCCGTCCCAGCACCCCTTGGAGATGGCCCACTCTTTATCGAGGATAACAGAAGCAGAGTAGCACAGGATGCTCATGAGGGGGGGATAGGGTCTTGGCAGATGGAGGATGACCTTGTCCCCCTTGGCCTCGATGCTCTTGTCGATCTTCTCAAAAATGCCGGGGATTATCTTGCCGTCTTTGTCCCGGGTAGAACCTTCACCGGTCAGGGCCTCCAGGATCATCCAACTGGGGCCACCGGATTGATCCACAATCATGGTGCGCTTGAGGGAGTAGACCACATCCTCCGGGGTCAATGCCCCGCCCTCGTGAAACTTCACCCCCTTGCGGATGGTAAACGTATACGTCTTGCCGTCCTTGGAGATCCCGCCATTCTTAACGGTCGGTACCTCGGTGGCCAAGACAGGGGCGAACTCCTCCGTAGAAGTCCCTTTGAATATGATCAGTGGTTCGTAGATGTTCCAGACCCGCATGGAGCCCACAACGTCGTAATTGCAGGCCGGGTCAATGGTCTGGACCGTCCCGTAATCGGCCATGACGAACGTATCCGGGTTCTTCACCTTCGCAGAGACGCTCATCGCACCGATCACGAACAAACAACAGAGAAAGACTGCGAAAATTACTCGTTTCATACCCTCCTCCTCTCTCAAGTTAGTTTGATTCCCATGGTTTCACCAATGATTCGAACCCCACTCTCAGGTAAACGATTAAAGATGTAACACCCCCTTTCTCGTCAATTTTGTCAGGGACAGGCATTGCCATTGATATCCCAACACCCCCCTTTCAAATAGAAAAACTTAATAAAAGTATATTCATATGTCAACAAGAAAATTGACTGAGCCTACAAAGTGATATGTCCTTCGTTACCCAGCATAAAATCGTTCAATCTACAGTAGACCAAACTGGTGATCCTGTCAATAATGTTTTCGAATATTTACGATATACTCAAAAAAGCACAACAAATTTCTGATGTCATAAATTTTTTATGATAGTCTACTCATTCGATCTCCTTTCTCAACAGAGACCGAGTCTTGTCGGTAATGGCAGCCACGACTGTGGCGGTTATGGCGTGCGGCCTGGGCCACGATCAGTGCGACCTCGACGGCATTGCGCAGCCCGATCAGGCCATCGCTCAATTTCGTGGTGCGATAGAACGTTTCAATCTCGTTCCATAGGTGGCGCAGTTCGCGGGTTGCGCGCGAGAGTCGATCGGCATTGCGGGCCAGCCCCACATAGTGCCACATAATATTTTGGATGGTTTGCATGTCACCCTGGATCAAGGCCGGATCGACCTCAGCTATCAGACCGCTTTCTTCCCATGGCGGCACTTCGTCAAGGTGAGGAAATTTTTTGGAAGTGCGCTCGCGCAGCGCATGATTAATCTGCTGCGCGGCGCGGCTGCCCCACACTAATCCTTCCAGCAGTGAAGTGGACGCCAAACGATTAGCCCCGTGCAGGCCGGTGCAACTGACCTCGCCCACCGCATAGAGGTCTTCGATGCTGGCCAGCCCCCATTCATCAACCCACACGCCGCCGCAAAAGTAATGCGCTGCTGGTACGACCGGGATCGGCTCGCGGGTGATATCCAAGCCGACCTTGAGGCATGTTGCGTAAATAGTGGGGAAGCGGTTTCGCAGGACATCGGCAGGCATGTGCGAAGCGATATCGAGCAGCACGTGTGAGTATCCGTGCGTTTCCATCTGGTGATGAATGGCGCGCGCGACGACATCGCGTGGGGCCAGGTCCTTCCATTCAGGAGAATAGTCCGCCATAAATGCACGCCCATCAGGCGAGAGCAACACGCCGCCCTCGCCGCGTACTGCCTCGCTGATCAAAAAGCCTTCAGCACCAGGCACGGCCAGCGCGGTTGGGTGAAACTGCACGTACTCGGCGTTGACAATACGTGCCCCGGCACGGTTCGCCATTGCCAGCCCATCGCCCCTCGAGCCAGGCGGATTGGTGGTGTTGCGATAGATTCGCCCCAATCCGCCCGTGGCCAGCACGGTGGCACTGGCCACATAACAATGAACCGTGCGGATGTGCTGGTCGAATACATAAGCACCGTGGCAGGTGATAGGCCGGTAAGCGGCCAGCGGATCAAGCGAATGGTGGGGGAATGTGATCAGGTCAACAGCAGTAGCTCCTGTCACTATCGTCACATGAGGACAACGGCGCAGTGCAGCAATCAGCCCACGAATAATCGCCTGTCCAGTGTTGTCACCGACATGCAAGATACGTCGGCGCGAGTGCGCGGCCTCTTGTCCCCAGGCCGGTTCACCGGTGGTGTCCCGGTCGAAAGCGATGCCAGCCATCTCGATGAGAATTTCACGCAGTAGGGGTGGTCCCTCTTCAGCCAGGATGCGGGCAGCGTGCGGAGAACTGCTGCCTGCACCGGCCGCCAAAATGTCGGCCAGCAAAGCATCGGCGTTGTCGTTTGGGCCACAACTGACAATGCCACCCTGGGCGTAGCGTGTGTTCGACTCGTGGGGATCAGAAGCACTGGTGATTATGGTGACGTGGAGTTGGTTGTCATGCGCCAACCGCAACGCCGTGGTGGCACCGGCAATGCCGCAACCAATGATGAGGACGTCGGTTTGAGTAGGCATCATGAGTGAATGGACAGCATACGATCTAATGCGACCCGCGCCCAGTGCGTGGTTTCTGGGTCCACGCCGATCGGGTTAACAATGTGTCCTTCGATCAGGTTCTCCAATACCCACGTTAGGTCATAAAGGTCAATCTGATACATGGTACCGCACAGACACTTGAACGGCGACAGCACGCTGATGAATTGTTCCGGGTGCTGGTTCTTGAGGCGCG